>DASPQN010000019.1:0-10934 GCA_035624925.1 Thermoplasmata archaeon | reverse complement strand
GCCGCGTAGTCGGCGAAGGAGCGTGGGGAGGCCCGCACGACCCAGCGGTCCAGCTCGTCGGGGAGGCCCCCGAGGTCCGGAAGCTCCCGCGCCACACCGTACCCCATCGCCTCGGCCGTTTCGACCGCCCTCGGCTTCGGGGAGGTGATGGCCCGGTCGAATCGGGGAAGACGGCGCGCGACCTCCGCGGCCGCGCGGGCCCCGCGCTCGGTCAGGTGCGGCCCTCCGGGTTGGCGCTCGGCATGGCGGAGGTGGACCAGCGTGCGCATCGCCACGCTCGGACCCCGGAGCGCCGACGCAGAGTTTATAGCTCGCTCCCAGGTTGATGCGTTCGTCCCGGCTTAGCTCAGTGGTAGAGCGGGGGACTGTAGGCGAGACTGCCGGAACCTCCGGCGGCCCCCGTGGAGATCCTCAGGTCGCCTGTTCGAGTCAGGCAGCCGGGACCTGAGGCTACCTTTCGGCTCGCGCCGTGAGGGCCGGGGCGATGCGGTTGTCGGGATTCGAACCCGAGTAGGTAGCTTGGGAAGCTACCGTCCTAACCACTAGACCACAACCGCGCGCCGAGCGCTCAGGCCCCTCCGCTCATACCGTTTGTGCGACCGAGGGGGCCTACAGGAGGAAACCGACCGACTCGTCGGGGATGGTCGGCGCCCCGGCGAGGAGGTCCGCGTTCGAGACCAATCCTTCCGCGGCCCGGCTCATGAACCCGGCGCGCTGGAGCAGGCGGCGGGCCCGGGGCAGGTCGTCCGCGGAGAGGGCGACGAGCGGCTGGTTCCCTTCCCGGGCGACGAGGATCGCCACGCTCTGGATGTTGACGTTCTCGCGCGCGAGCAGCTCGAGCACGCGAAGGAAGCTCCCGGCGCGGTCCTCGAGGCGGACGGCGAGCATCTCGCGGACCTCCGGCTCGAACCCGGCCGCGGCGAGGAGCCGCACCGCTCGGTCCGGGTCGCTCACGATCAGGCGGATCCGGCCGCTCTTCGGCGACGAGTCGGCGCCGATCGCCGCCAGGTTGATCCGCTGCTCGGCGAGCGCCCGCGCGACCCCCGCCAGGCCCCCAGGCCGGTTCGGAAGGGTGAGGGAGATCTCGCGCAGGACCATCCGCACCGTCGGAAGGGGGCGTCGGGCTTTACGTTCGACGCTCGCCCTGGCCTCGGTTCCCCTACCTATTTATAGCACGACCCGACGTGCTAGCGGCTGCCGCGGGGTGCGAACGCGCCCGGGCGGTCACGAATGGACGAACGGAGTCGGGCACGCGCGCGGTCCGGCTACCGACGGTCCCGCCGGCTCCGCACCGATCGTCGGGGCGTGGTCGCGGTGGTCGGTACGCTCTTGGCGATGCTCGTCTTCTTCTCGCTGTTCGGCATCTTCCTGACCCAGTACGTCCCGCTCTGGATGGAGGAGAACGAGAACCAGTTCTCCAACCAGATGCAGACGTCGCTCTCGACCCTCAAGTCCGGGGTCGACGACCAGTACATCCTGGGCAACATCCCGTCCTACTCGGTCCCGTTCACGGTGAGCTCGCAGGCGGTCCCGCTGCTCTCGCAGCCGACCCAGGCGACGCTCTCGTACCTCAACGGTTGCCCGGCCGGGTTCTCCGCGAGCGGCGCGCCGGTGAACGTCGGGGCGTGCGACTTCGAACGGCTCGCCTACACGACCGCCGTCGGGGCGGCCGGGAGCCAGGACCACACGTACAACCAGACGGCCCCCTCGGACTACCTGGAGGCCAGCTTGCCGAACCGCTACTTCACGGAGGTGACCTACTTCTTCGAGAGCGACGGGCTCGTCGGCTCGCAGCTCTCCGGCCGGGCGTGGACGGTCGTGCCCCCGCCGCTCAACGTGAGCAAGACCCCCGGGAACCTCAGCGTCCAGTCCAGCGTCCTCGCCCTCCTCGGCAACGCCTCGTCGTTCACGGGCCAGGGCTCGAAGGACCTCACCAGCCACCTCCTCAGCCACACGAGCGTCTCCTCCGTGGGGCGCTTCCTCACCGCCGGGCACCTCGCCCGGACGTTCAACGTCACGATGGCGTTCGGCATCCACGACGTCTGCGCCTGGTACAACTTCCTCAACAACACGACCTACAACGCGTTCGGCTCGACGACGGGCTGGAAGCTCACCGTCGCGGGGGTCAGCGGCTCCCTCTCGCCCCCGCTGGCCCGGAGCGTCTGCCAGGCGTCGGTCTCGGCGACGTACGACCTCACCCTCACGATCTCCAACGTCAACTACGCGGTCGCCTTCATCGCCCAGGACGAGATCGACTTCAACGCCGGAGGGCTCTGACCGTGGCGTCCGGCTCCGTCCGGGTCAAGATCCCCCGTCCGACCGCCGGCGGGCCGACCCCGGCGACCCTCGGCCAGGGGGGCGCGGTGCCGGTCGACCTCCCGGGAACGTTCATCACGGCGATCCCCCCGCTCGCGGGGCCGGAGGTCAAGCAGCTCCAGGTGCGCGCGGTCACCGCGCCGTACTCGTACTCCCGGGTGACGTACAACGAGGCGACCAAGGAGTACCTCTACGAGGTGATCGAGCCTCAGCTCTCGGCGCACGAGAAGCAGCTGGTCGCCCACCTCAAGGAGACGCTGACGAAGATCATCGGCGCGGACATCGTCAGCCTCTCCGGGACCGACAAGCGCGCCTACCTCCGGTCCGAGGCGGAGGGGTACTTCCGCTCGCGGGGCGTCACCCTCAGCCCGCTGTCGCTCGAGCGGATCGTCTACTACGTCCTCCGGGACTTCGTGGGGTACGGGCCGGCGGACGCGCTCATCCAGGACCCCGAGGTCGAGGACATCTCCTGCGACGGGGTCGGGGTCCCGCTGTTCGTCTTCCACTCGAAGTTCGAGTCGGTGAAGACGAACGTCATCTTCGACGACGAGGACTCGCTCAACTCGTTCATCGTCATGCTCGGCCAGCGGTGCATGAAGGCGGTCAGCGTCTCCGGGCCGATCCTCGACGGCACGACCCCCGAGGGCCACCGGGTCCAGGCGACGTACGCCCGAGAGGTCACGACGCGCGGGGCGAGCTTCACGATCCGCCGGTTCAAGGAGCGCCCGTTCACCCCCGTCGACCTGATCGCGATGGGGAGCGCGAGCGACGAGATGGTCGCCTACTTCTGGCTGGCCGCCGAGCAGGGGGAGTCGCTCATCATCTGCGGTGGCCCGGCGTCCGGGAAGACGAGCACCCTCAACGCCATCGCGCTGTTCATCCCCCCGACCGCGAAGATCGTCTCCATCGAGGACACCCGCGAGGTGAACCTCCCCCACGAGAACTGGATCCCCGGGGCGACCCGCAGCGGCACCGGCGACCGCGGCTCCGACGGCAAGGCGGCCGGGGAGGTCGACATGTTCGACCTGGTCCGCGCGGCGCTCCGGCAGCGTCCGAACTACATCATCGTCGGCGAGGTCCGGGGCCGGGAGACCTACACGATGTTCCAGGCGATGGCGACGGGCCACACCACGTACTCGACGATGCACGCCGACAGCGTGAAGTCGATGGTGAACCGCCTGGAGAACCCGCCGATCAACACGCCGCGGATCCTGCTCTCCGCCCTGAACAACGTCGTCATCCAGCTCCAGACCCGGACCGAGAAGGGCGTCGTGCGGCGCCTGAAGCAGGTCCTCGAGATCGTCGGCTTCGAGCCGGAGACGAACGAGCTGATCACCAACACCGTCTACGAATGGGACCCGGCGACCGACACGTTCGTGTTCAAGGGCCATTCGTTCCTCTTTGACAAGATCATGGAGCTGCGCAACTACACCGCCGAGGAGATGGAGGCGGAGTTCCACCGGCGGAGCGAGGTCATCCGCTATCTGGTCGAGCACAAGATCAGCGACTATCGCCAGCTCTGGCAGACGATCGCGCAGTACTACAAGGACCCGAACGAGGTGATGGCGCGGATCGGCGCCGCCCCCTCCAAGCCGAAGGGGAGCTGACGATGGCCCACTCTCACGTGCCCGTCCCCGCCGCGCCCGGGGCGGTCGGCCGGCCGGTCCGTCTCAAGCGCGGCCAGCAGCCGACCCCGACGACGCTGACGCCGTTCCAGCGGTGGGCGTGGCGGACCTTCGGGGCCCGCGTCGCCGCGAAGCCGCCGAACGTCATCCTCGAGGAGAACCTCGTGAAGGCCCACATGCGCGTGCGGGCCGACGAGTACGTCGCCACCCTCTACGCCACGACGGTGGTCGTGGCGATCGCGACCGCCGTGGTCGGCGTCGCGATGGGCGTCCTCCTCCTGCTGCGCGGGCTGACGTACTTCGGGATCGGGCTGTTCTTCCTCCCGGTCGTCTCGCTGTTCGCGTACATCATCCTGGAAGGGGCGCCGGGGTCCAACGCGAAGTCCCGGGGCCACAAGATCGACCGGAAGATCGGCCCGGCGATGAGCTTCGTCTCGGCGATGGCCTCGGCGGACGTGAACATCGACCAGATCTTCAAGGAGCTCGGCCGGCAGAAGGTCTACGGCCAGGTCGCCGAAGAGGCGGCGTGGATCACGCGGGACACCGAGCTGCTCGGGGTCGACATCCTGACCGCGATCCGCCGCGGCGCCCAGCGCACCCCGTCCAAGAAGTTCCAGGACTTCCTCCAGGGCGTCGTCACGACGGCGACGAGCGGCGGGCAGCTCAAGCCGTACTTCCTCCTGAAGGCCGAGCAGTTCGAGCGGGAGCACAAGCTCGAGATCCAGCAGCGGGTCGAGACGATGGGCCTGCTGGCCGAGACGTTCGTGACGGTCGTCGTCGCGTTCCCGCTCTTCCTGGTCATCATCATCGCGATCTTCGCCATCATCGGCGGGGGCGGGAGCTTCATGCTCGACATCCTGTGGGCGATCGTCCTCGCGATGATCCCGCTCTCCCAGCTCGGGTTCATCTTTTTCATGTATTCGCTCGCGCAGGAGATGACGTAACCATGGCGACCGCGAACGCGCCCGCCTCCGTCCGACGGGTCCGGGAGCTCGCCCGCAGCCCGACCGTCGCGAAACCGGCCCTCCCGACGGAGACGATCCTGCTGATCGTCGGAGGGGTCGCGGCGGTGGTGCTCTGGGCCGTCGGGGCGATGGCCTACGCCGGGGCGGTCAAGGTCGTCTTCCGGCCCGGCGAGCCGACGGGGGAGAACGTGATGATCGACTTCCTCGTCCTCGGCATCCTCTGCCTGATCGCCCCGTACGGATTCGTGGCGACCGCGAAGCAGCGCCGCATCGCGAAGATCGAGGACCGGCTGCCCGACTTCCTGCGCGATGTCGCGGAGGCCGGGCGGTTCGGCATGACGCTACCGGACGCGATCGTCGTGGCGAGCACGGGCCGCTACGGCCTCCTCACGGACGAGATCAAGAAGATGGCGAGCCAGCTCGAGTGGGGGGTGCCCGTCGCGACCGCGCTGCGGCTCTTCGAGGAGCGGGTCCCGACGCCGCTGACCCAGCGGGTCGTCTCGATCGTCACCCGGGCGAACGAGGCCGGGGGGAACGTCGCGGACGTCCTCTCCATGGTCGCCCACGACACGCGCGAGGCCCAGCTCTCCGACCAGGGCCGGAAGATCTCGATGCTGACCTACGTCACGGTGATCTACATCTCGTTCTTCGTGTTCATCGTCACGGTCTACATCATGGCGGCGGTCTTCCTGCCGCAGATGATCAAGGCCGGGCAGAGCGTCGCCGCGTCCAGCCTGGCGGCCGGAGGCGCCGTGACGCTGAACTACGCCTACGTCCCGGTGCTGTTCCTCGCCTTCCTGGTCGCCGTGATCGTCCACGCCGTCGGCGACGGGATCATGGCCGGCGTCCTCTACAACGGCCGGATCGCGGAGGGCCTCCAGCACGCCACGATCATGCTCACGGTCGGCTGGCTGATGATGCGCTACTTCGTCCCGATCCTGCACACCTAAGGAGGTCACGATGGTCGCGGACACGCAGAGCACGGCGCTCCCGGGGACGACCGACCGGCTCGGAGGGGGGCGTCGCGGCGGCTCGTCCTCGCCGCTGGTCCGCCTCGGCGCGGCGCTCCGGCGCGGGTCGACGGCCCCGCGCCCCGTCAAGCTCGCCCGCCTGGGGGTCTCGGGCCAGGGCGCCGGGGACGTCACGCCGATCCCGCCGCTCGACCCGGCGCTCCAGCAGCTCGACCTGGTGCCGATCGTGCCCAAGGTCTCCTACGTGCGGATCACGCTCCACACGCAGCGCAACGAGCACCTCTACGAGGTGATCGAGCCGCCGCTGTCGGCGCTCGAGCGCGACCTCCTCGAGCGCCTCCGGGTCCAGCTGGTCAGCGACTTCCAGCCGCTCCCCGAGCACGACCCGGAGACGAAGGCGGACGAGCTCCGCAAGATGGTCGACCACCTCCTGCAGACCTGGCTGCTCTCGCCGGGGCCGACGACGAAGGCGCGGATCCTGTACCACCTCGACCGGGACTTCATCGGGTACGGCCGGGTCGACGTGCCGATGGTCGACACCGAGGTCGAGGACATCTCCTGCGACGGCGTCGGGATCCCGCTGTACATCTACCACCGGCGGTACGGCTCGATCCGCTCCAACCTCAAGTTCGAGAGCGCGAAGGAGCTCGACGATTACGTGATCTGGCTGGCCCAGCGCTCGGGCAAGCACATCTCCGTCGCCAACCCGATCCTCGACGCGACGACCCCGGACGGCTCGCGCCTGCAGGCGACCCTCGGGATGTACGTGACGAAGCGCGGCAGCTCGTTCACGATCCGCCGCTTCCGCGACAACCCGTTCACGCCGGTCGACCTGCTCAAGTTCAAGACGATGGGGCCGGAGATGATGGCCTACCTCTGGATCGCCATCGAGGCCGGCCAGTCGATGATGGTCTGCGGGGGCACGGCGAGCGGCAAGACCACGACGCTCAACGCGACGCTCCTGTTCATCCCGCCGCAGATGAAGATCGTCTCGATCGAGGACACGCGCGAGCTCAACCTCCCGCACGACAACTGGGTCCCGTCGCTCACGCGGGCCGGCTACGGCGCGAAGAACCTGGTGAGCGGCAAGGCCCCCGGGGAGATCGACATGTTCGACCTCCTCGCCGCCGCGCTCCGCCAGCGCCCCCAGTACCTGATGGTCGGGGAGGTCCGCGGCGCGGAGGCGTTCATCGTCTTCCAGGCGATGGCGACCGGCAAGACCTGCTACACGACGTTCCACGCGGAGAGCGTCAGCGCGATGGTCCACCGGATGGAGAACCCCCCGATCTCGCTGCCGCGCTCGCTCGTCTCGGCGCTCAACCTCGTGCTGCTGCAGCGGCAGGTGAAGGTCGGCCAGAAGATGACCCGCCGCGTCCAGTCGCTCACCGAGATCGTGGGGCTCGACCCGGAGACCAACGAGCTGATCACGAACTCCGTCTACTCGTGGAACCCGGCCGACGACACGTTCCTGTTCAGCGGCCACTCCTACGTCTACGAGCGCGTCGCGCTGATGCGGAACTGGACGATGAAGGAGATGGAGCGCGAGGTCCGCAACCGCGTCACGATGCTGGACGCGATGATGGTGCGGGACGCGCAGGCGACGCGGCAGAAGCCGTTCACGCACCGGGACGTCGGCCAGATGGTCTCCTTCTACTACAAGGAACCGGAGAAGGCGCTGGCGGAGGCGCAGGCGGTCCTCGCCCGGGCCCGGCCCGCCAGCCCGGCGCGCTAGCGCGCGAGCGGTGCCGCGACCGACCGAGCCCCCGGCCGCGGCTCCCCCTCGGGGTCCTGCGGCCCGGATCCCCCTCGGCGGGGGCCGCTCGGTCCGGCTCTGGAACGAGGACGCCCTCGCGTCGCTCGCGCGTCGGGCCCCGCATCCCAGCGTCGTCGTCACGAGCCCGCCGTACAACCGTCACGTCCCGTACCGCAGCTACGCCGACGCCCGCCCGCGGGACGACTACCTCGCCTGGATGCGGCGCCTCGGCGAGGTCGTCGCGGGGGTGCTCGTCGACGACGGCTCGTTCTTCCTGAACCTCGGGGGCTCCCCGAGCGACCCGTGGCTGCCGTGGGACGTCGCGCGGGAGGTCGGACGCTCGCTCGTGCTGCAGAACGTCCTCCACTGGATCAAGTCGATCGCCGTCGACCGGGACCCCGGCGACCCCCGGGCGCCCCCGGTGGCGTTCGGCCACTACAAGCCGCTCGTCTCCTCGCGCTACGTCCACGGGGCGCACGAGTACGTCTTCCAGTTCACCCACCGGGGCGACGTCCCGATCGACCGGCTCGCGATCGGCGTGCCGTACCGGGACCGGTCGAACGTCCGTCGGTGGCGTCGACCGGCGTCGGAGCTGCGGTGCCGGGGGAACACCTGGTTCCTTCCGTACGCGACGATCCGGTCGCGCGACCGCGACCGCCCCCACCCCGCGACGTTCCCGACCGAGCTGCCGGAGTGGTGCGTCCGGCTCCACGGCCTCGCGAGGGCGCGCCAGGTCGTCGACCCGTTCGTCGGGATCGGCTCGAGCGCCGTCGCCGCCGCCCGCCTCGGCGTCGATTTCGTCGGGTTCGACCTGGACGCGGGCTACCTCGAGGTCGCGGCGCAGCGGGTCCGGGCCGAGCTCGCGGCCCGGGCTAGCTCGAGCCGGAGCCGTCCTTAGGCTCGCCGGACGCCTCGTCGGACGGCGGGGGCGTCCAGGACTTCATCGGGGTCCGCTTCACCCCGGCCGCCACGGCGAGGGCGTTCTTCGTCCCTTCCTTCGCCTTGTGCCCGGCGGAGACCATCGCGTCCTTCGCGGCCCCGGCCGCGCGCGCCGTGCCGGAGCCGATGGCGGTGCCCGCCTCCGCGATCCGGTGCGGGAGCCGTCGCAGCTCGTCGTCGACCGACCGACCGAGGCTCGCCAGGTCCTCCTCGATGTCGAGGCCGAGCTCCTTCGCGTCCCGGGCGGTCGCCGAGCCGAGCCGCTCGATCTTCGTGTCCAACTGGGAGAACTCCGTCTTGAAATCGCGTCCCAGGCCCCCCGCCGCCCTGCGCAGCTCGCCCAGATGGCGACGGAACTCGGCCTGCTCGCTGCTCTCGGGCATCGCTCCCTCGAGGGGCGTACCGGACGGGCGTCCGATAAAGCTTGACGCCTCGACAGGCGAGCGGTCAGCCGCCCATGCGTCGGTCGGACCGACGGCGCCGGGGCCGACCCGCGCGCGCGGGGACCGGGGTCGGGGCCGCCACCGCGGCGGGGGAGGGGCGACGCTCGACCTCGGCGCCGTGGGCCCAGCGGACGAGGAGCTCGATCCCGAGGTGGGTCGGCTCGGTCACGACCATCTCGCCCCCCAGGGTCCTCGCGATGGCCCTCGCGGCGACCTCGTACTCCGGATGGTCGCTCTTCAGCAGGATCACGGCCGTCCGGAGCGGCGAGACGGTCGACAGCTCCCGGGCCCGCTCGAGCGCGCGCTCCATCGCGACGTCGAGCTGGCCGGACCGGACCTGGCCGAGGTCGTCCGTGTACGCCTCCGGGAGCCCGTCGGTGATGACGAACAGCTCCCGTCGGGTCGCCCGCGACGACTGCAGGAGGAGGTGGGCGGCCCGGAGCGCCTCGGCGGTGTTGGTGAACGCCCCCGGCTTGCACTCCCACAGCTCCACGAGGTCGAGCGCCGAGACGGTGTTGTCGAAGGCGAGGACGTCGATCGTCGCGTCGGGGTAGCGCCGTCGCACCGCGACGTAGAGCGCGAGGAGCGACTTCTTCGCGGCGTCCAGCTTCCCCCCCTCCGACATGCTGCCGGAGCGGTCGAACGCGACGACGACGTGGACCCGCTCCGAGGTGATCTCCCGGTAGACGTAGCTCGTGTCCTCGTCGATGTGGCGCGAGCCCACGAGGCGGGCCTCGAGCAGCGAGCTCGGCACGTCCAGGTGGGCGACCTCCTCGGCCCGGCGCAGGCGCGCCTTCTCGTAGATCCCCGTCGACCCCCCGCCCTTGAGCGAGAGGCGGACGTCGCCGGGGAGCTGCCGGCTCGTCTCCTCGAGGAGGATGCGGGCGAACCGCTCGACCAGACCGTACGTGACCGCGAGCTCGCCGCCGCGCTCCGCCACGAAACCCCGCTCCTTGAGCTCGCGCTCGAGCCGGCGCTCCTGCGCCTCGCGGACGGTCTTGTCGGTCTCCGCCTCGGCCCGGCGGCGGGCCTCCTCCCGCTCCCGCTCGAGCGCGCGACGCTGGGCCTCGGCCGAGCGCCGCTTCTCCTCCGCCTGCCGCTCGAGGTCGCGCTCCCGCGACCGGATCGAACCTTCGACCCGCCCGGCGAGCTCGCGGCGCTGGGGGTCCGACAGGCGGGCGAGCGCCTCCCCCAACTGGGAGCCGCCGAGGCTGCGTCCGTCCGCAGCGAAGGTGGCGATCGGGACGGTCCGCTCCTTGCGCGGCGGCGCCTTGGCGCGGCGGTCGCGCGAGAAGAGCCCGCGGAGCCAGGCGAAGAACCTGCGGAACGCCGCGGCGAGCCGGGCGAGGAACCCGGGCCGGCCCGCCGGCCGGTTCCATGAGGCGTCGGGGACGAGGAGGGCGCGCTGGACGTCGCCCCAGAGGTCGGTCGGGGGGAGCTTCGACCAGTCGACGGCCCGGGAGCGCCGCAGCCGCTCCTCGAGCTCGGCGATCTGGCGGGCGACCGCCTCGTCCGACTTCTGGGCCACGACCGCGAGCTCGGCCACCCGACGGTCGTACGCCTCGAGCCGCTGGGCGACCTGGCGCGCGGCCTGCCGCCGCAGGCGCTCGCGGAGGCGCTCGAGCCGCGTCCGGAGCTCGCCGTCCTGCTCGGCCTTCGACCGCAGGAGCTCCCGGGCGGCGTCGACGCCCCCTTCCGCGAGCGCGCGGATCAGGGCGGCCCGGTCGAGCGCGTCGACCAGGTCGTACGACCGGACGTCGTCCGGGAACGTCGCGCAGTCGGGGAGCTGGAACTCGGGGCTAGAGGGGGGCGTCGTCGCGGTCCTCCTCCTTGCAGGAGAACAACGAGAACTCCTCCAGGAGGCGGAAGACCTGGACGGCCGCTTCGGACGGCGAGGCCGGGGGCTCCGGGTGCTCCCGCTC
>DASPQN010000018.1:0-3773 GCA_035624925.1 Thermoplasmata archaeon | reverse complement strand
CAGAAGAAGGAGACGCGGACGATCATCTTCATCGCGATCGCCTTCGCCATCATGGCGGTCGTCCTGTACATCGTCCTCAAGACCGACGACCTGACCGCGCTCCTGCTCGGGATCCTCATCGTCGTGTTCATCTACGCGCTCGCCCGCTTCTCCGGCGGCCGTCCCGACTCCGCGAGCGGCGTGGCGAAGCTGCTGGTCAGCCATGCGGGGGAGGACCGACCGCCGTTCGTCGACGCCACCGGCGCCCACGCCGGCGCGCTCCTGGGGGACGTCAAGCACGACCCGTTCCAGTCCGGCGGGCTCGAGACCCCGCCCCACGAGCGCGTCGAGGTCGGCGCGATCCACAAGGCGAACGGGGGCGTGCTGTTCGTGGACGAGATCAACCTCTTGAAGATCGAGAGCCAGCACTCCCTGCTCACGGCGCTCCAGGAGCGCAAGTTCCCTATCGTCGGCCAGTCGGAGCGGTCGGCCGGCGCGATGGTCAAGACCGAGCCCGTCCCGTCCGACTTCGTCCTGGTCGCGGCCGGCAACGTCGACAGCGTTCAGGCGATGCACCCGGCGCTGCGCTCGAGGATCCGCGGCTACGGCTACGAGCTCTACGTCAAGTCGACGATGGCGGACACGCCCGAGAATCGCCTCAAGCTCGTCCGGTTCATCGCCCAGGAGGTCGCGAAGGACAAGAAGATCCCCCAGTTCGACCACGCCGCGATCATCGAGGTGATCCGCGAGGCCCAGCGCCGATCCGGCCGGTCGGGCCAGCTGACCCTCCGCCTGCGGGAGCTCGGGGGCCTCGTCCGCGTCGCCGGCGACATCGCCCTCTCCGAGGGGCTCCCGATCGTCCACGCCGAGCAGGTCGTGAAGGCGAAGCGGGCCAGCCGCTCGCTCGAGCAGCAGATCGCCGACCGCTACATCGAGCGGCGCAAGGAGTACCGCATGTTCGCGACCGAGGGGGCCGCGATCGGGGTCGTCAACGGCCTCGCGGCAATCAACGCGCAGACCGGCATGAGCGAGTTCTCCGGGATCGTGCTCCCGATCGTCGCCGAGGTCACCCCCGCGCAGACGCGCGACGGCGGCGTGGTCGTCGCGACCGGCAAGCTCGGCGACATCGCGAAGGAGGCGGTCCAGAACGTCAGCGCCCTGATCAAGAAGTACACGGGCGAGGACATCTCCCGGTTCGACATCCACATCCAGTTCGTCGGCACGTCCGACGGCGTCGAGGGCGACAGCGCCTCCGTCTCGATCGCGACCGCCGTCATCAGCGCGCTCGAGGGGATGCCGGTCGACCAGGGGGTCGCCATGACCGGCTCGCTGTCGGTACGGGGCCAGGTCCTCCCCGTCGGCGGCGTGACCGCGAAGGTCGAGGCCGCGGCCGACTCCGGGATCAAGCGCGTCCTCATCCCCGCGGAGAACGTCGAGGACCTCGTCCTCGAGTCCCGCTACCGCGGGGCGATCGAGGTGATCCCGGTCCGCACCCTGCGGGACGTGCTCAAGTACGCGCTGGTGGGCCAGGGCCCCCAGAAGGAGACGCTCCTCGGTCGTCTCGCCGCGATGGTCCACGCGACCAGCCGGACCGGTGAGGAGGCCCCGGTCACGGCCGGGGCCGCCTCCCCGGCCCGGCCGGCCGGCTCGTGAAAGGCCCGTTCCGTCCTCCGGCGCATCCCCAGTTCGGCCCCCGGACCGCCCCGCGCCCGACCGAGGAGCCGGAGGAGACGCGGTTCTTCGACCGGGAGTGCTACGAGTTCAACCGCCTGCTCGAGCCGGCGTGGAACGACCGCTACTGCGAGCACTGCCGGCACTACCTCACGTCGCGGTGCCCGCACATCGACGAGTTCCTGGATGACGTGGAGGATTTGAGTCCCGAGTGACATGACGGGCCCCGTGCGGGGGCTCTACGTCGGGCGGTTCCAGCCGTTCCACCGGGGGCATCTCGAGCTCGTGCGCGGGATCCTCGACCGGGCCCCCGAGGCCGAGCTGCTGGTCGCGATCGGCAGCGCCGAGCAGGCGTTCACCTGGGAGAACCCGTTCACGGCCGGAGAGCGGTTCGAGATGATCGACCGCGCCGTTCGCGAGGCGAAGCTCGCGCGGGTGGCGATCGTCCCGGTCCCCGACATCGCGCGCCATGCCCTGTGGGTCCGATACCTCGAGGGCCTCCTTCCGCCGTTCGAGCAGGTCTACACCCACAACCCGCTCACGCGGCTGTTGTTCGTGCGGGCGGGCTATCCGGTCGAGGTCCCTCCCCTCTTCGACCGGGTCCGCCACGAGGGCTCGCGCCTCCGGGAGCTCCTCGCGCGGGGTGAGGACATCGCCCGCTTCCTCCCGCCCGCGGTGGACCGCTACCTCCGAGAGCTCGGGGCGGCCGAGCGGCTCCGGGCGCTCCGTCCGGACGCTCGGGCCCGGCGCCCACCGCCACGGAGGTGAGCGTGCCCTCCCCGCCGGAGCCGTCGGAACCCACGCCGGCCCGGCGGCGGTTCCGTCCGCTACCTACCTGGGCCGGCCCGGCGACGCGGCTGGTCCACGGTGGCCAGTTCCCGGAGCTCAACGCCGGCGCGATCGCCCCGCCGGTCTACCAGACGTCGACGTTCCGCTACCCCGCCGCGTTCTCCGAGGCGGCCGGGCAAGGGGCCGTCCACATCTACAGCCGCGAGGGCAACCCGAGCGTCGAGGGTCCGGCGGAGGTCCTCCGCGAGCTGGAGGGAGGCGAAGCCGCGGCCCTGTTCGCCTCGGGGATGGGTGCGATCTCGGCGACCGCCCTGTCGCTGCTCAAGGCGGGGGACGAGGTCGTCGCCCCCGAGGGGCTCTACGGCGGGACCCTCGTCCTCCTGCGCGAGATGCTCCCCCGGTTCGGGGTCCGCGTGCGGCTGCTCGACGACGCCGCGGCCTCCGCGCCGGAGGACGCCGCCCAACCCACGACCCGCCTCGCGTTCCTCGAGACGCCCACCAACCCCCTGCTCAGGGTCCACGACATCCGCCGGTGGGCCGAAGCGCTGCACCGGGTCGGCGGCCTGCTCGTGGTCGACAACACGTTCGCGAGCCCCATCAACCAGCGCCCGCTCGACCTCGGCGCCGACGTCGTCGTCGAGAGCGCGACGAAGTATCTCGGCGGGCATTCGGACCTGACGGCCGGGGCGGTCGTAGGTCGGTCGGACCTCGTCGGTCGTATCGACCCGAAGCATCTGCTTGGGGCGCCGCTCGACCCGTTCGCCGGCTTCCTGCTCCACCGGAGCCTCCGGACCCTCGGGTTGCGGGTCGAGCGGCAGAACCGCAACGCGGGGGCCGTCGTGTCCGCCCTCCAGGACGACCCTTCGATAGCGCGGATCCACTACCCCGGCCGCCAGGACCCTTCGCAGGAGGCGGTCGCCGCCCGACAGATGACCGGTCGCGGGGGCATGCTCGGCCTATCGCTGCGGGGAGGGCGTGCGGCCGTCGACCGGTTCCTCTCGGCGCTGAGGATCGTGCAGGTCGCGTCCAGCCTCGGCGGCGTCGAGAGCCTGGTCAGCGTCCCGCGCGATACCTCCCAGCGCGGCTTGTCGGAGGCGGAGCTGCTCCGTCGGGGCATCGACGAAGGTCTCGTCCGCCTCTCGTTGGGGATCGAGGAGCCGGCCGACCTCGTCCGCGACCTGCGAGAGGCGCTCGCGTTCGCCCACGGCGGCCCGTCGCCACCATTATAGGGCGACAGCCGTCGTGCCCCCGCCGGTGCCACTGTAGCTCAGTCGGCAGAGCGGCTGATTCGTAATCAGCAGGTCGGGGGTTCAAGTCCCTCCAGTGGCTGCTTT
>DASPQN010000017.1:0-20686 GCA_035624925.1 Thermoplasmata archaeon | reverse complement strand
TTATCCCCGTCTCGAGGGCAGATTGTCCGCGTGTTACTGAGCAGTGCGCCGAGGGCTTACCCCTCTCGACTCGCATGGCTTAAGCGAACTCCAATAGCGGTGCCCGCCGGCAGGATCAACCGGATTGATGAGCACACTTTCAGTGTGTTCGGGTTCTCTTGTACAGGGTCGTGACCGATCTATCGCCGACTGGCGGAAATGCTCTGTTGCTACGATCGAGCTTGCTTTGCATTCGTTGCTTGCGCATCGCTTCCGTCAGTCCCGAGAGGTCGCTCCCCGGAGGGAGGGGTTCTCGGGGCTCCACGCCCCTTGGGGCCATCTGTGGCGTCGCCCTGGAAGAGACCGGTTCACAGGTCCCCGGTCCGCCGTGGCGGCGTCCCCGCGACCCGGGGCCCGAAGGCTCCTGGCCGCAGTGAGACTGAGGAGAGACCGTGGCTATTTAAGGCCGGGGTGGGGCGGCCCGCCCGGCGGCGCCTCGAGCTGCGCCACGACGAGCGGTACCTCGAGGAGCGACGTGATCTCCGGCGGGCCGTCGTCCAGGCCCGTCCCGTCGCGGTGGAGCCAGACGCCGTAGAGGCCGGCGTCCCGCGCGGCGAGCGCGTCGGTCCGCGGCAGGTTCCCGACGTAGAGCGCCTCGCGCGGGGGGACGCCGAGCCGGGCGAGCGCGCGCCGGAAGATCTCGGGGTCGGGCTTCGCGACCCCCTCGGTCCCGGACGAGATGACCCGCTCGAAGTACCTCAGGATGCCGACCCGGTCGAGGATCCGGCGGACCTGGGCCTCGCTCGTGGAGTTCGAGACGACGGCGAGCCGCCGCCGGTCGGCGCGCAGGTGGTCGAGGCAGCGCCGGACATCGCTGTACAGCGCCACGGGATGCTCGCGGGTCAGCGACCGGGAGGCGAGGAACCGGGCCGCGGTCTCGCTCGCGACGGGTCGCCCGCTCGCCCGGGCGAGCACGCGTCGCCACCGCTCGACCATCGACGCTTCAGGGTCCAGCCCGAGCGGCGCGGCGTCGAGCTCCGCCTCGACCTCCGTGAACGCGTGACCGAGCTCGTCGGGGACGAGGTCGAGGTAGACCCCGCGGGCCAGCTCGGCCCATCCGGCGAAGTCCCGCTCGTCGACCAGCGTGCCCCCGAGGTCGAACAGGACCGCGCGGATCCTCGCCGGGCCGTCGGGCACGGCCGGGCGCGACGCTCGGGGGGAGATGAGGTTCACCTCTCGACCGGCGCCCGGCCCCCGGTCCGGGACCGGGGAGGACCGACCTACGCGACGCTGACCGAGACGACGTCCGTGTGGCGCAGGAGGATCGCCCGGGCGACCTTGAGGTTCTTGCCGGCCTTGCCGATCGCCCGCGCCTTCCATGCCGGGTCGACCGTCACGGTCGCATGCCGGCCGTTCCCCTTCGGCCCGAAGTCGACCTGCTTCGGGGAGAACCAGTAGAAGATGTTCTTCACGAGCGTCGCGGGGTCGTCCGAGAACTCGACGACCTGGATCTCCTTCTTCAGCATCCCCTTGAGCCGGTCGACCAGGACGCCCCCCGGGCCGACCGCCCGGTGGACGTCCCCGGGCGAGACGAGGATGACGAGCTTGTCCTCGGCCTCGAAGCAGTCCTTCACGCGCGCGCCGGTCCGTTCCTCGAAGATGCGGATGTAGCCGAGGGTCTCCGTGTCGAACGAGACCTCGGTCATCGGAAGGGGTTCGGGCCGCCCGGCCTACGTCTCGAGGGTCAGGATCGCGCTCGAGCCGGGGTCGAGGATCGCCATCGCGCTGATCGGGAACGGCTTGCCGCACGCCTGGCCCAGGTCGACCGCCGTCCCGTCGAAGTGGTAGACCGGGATCTTCCCGACGGCGCGGTCGGTCCGGAGCTTCTCGTCCGGGCACGTCCGCGCGACGATCAGGAGGCGGGCCTTCTTCGCCGCGGCCGCCTCGCGCGCCTCGTCGAGGCCGAGGCGCACCTTGCCGGTCTCGAGGGCGACCTTCAGGGCGTGGTTGAGGTCCATCCTAGCTCCCTCCGTCCGCTGCGGCCGCGGCGGCCGCCGCCGGCGCGGCCACGGTCAGGGGGCGGTAGACGAGGTTGACCGCGCCGGTCCCGAGGGTGATCGGCTGCCCGACGATGATGTTCTCGGCGACGCCCTTGAGCTCGTCGACCTCGCCGGTGATCGCCGCGCGCAGGAGGTGCGCCGCCGTGATCTCGAACGCCGCGCGGGCGAGGACGCTCGTCTTCTTCCCGGAGATCCCGTGGCGGCCGATGGCGCGGATGTCGCCCTCGTTGGTCATCACGTCGGCGACGAGCATCAGGTGGCGGATGTCGACGCCGAGCCCCTGCTCGGCGAGCGTCCGGTTCGCCTCCTGGATCAGGGCGGCGCGCGCCGCCTCGACGCCGTAGACGCGGTAGACCTCGAAGACCGAGTTGGTGGTCGTCCGGACCCCGTCGACCCCGGCGATGTCGAGCACGCCCTCGAGGTTCGAGCCCTCGGTGTAGATCACGTACTCGTCCTTCTCCTTGCGGATGAGGGCGCGGCGGATCCCGCTGACGCCCTTGATGCGGATCGACTTCGCCTCCTCGCTGGCGAGCAGGAGCTTCTTGTACGGCATCTCCTCGACCAGCTCCTCGCGCTTGGTCTTGGAAGCGCCCTGGACGGCCTCCTTGAGGTGGACCTCGAACGCGCGGGTCTCGCCGCTGCCGGAGCCGGGCCGGACCTCGAACAGGCGGCTGTCGAGGTTCTCGGCGAGCGCCGCCTCGACGTCCGCGCGCTTGACGCCGCGCGCCTCGAGCAGGGCCGCCTGGGGGCTGACGACGACCTTGAGCTCCTCGACGACCGTCCCGACCGACGCGACGTCCGGGACCGTCGTGATCTCGACCTGGAGCGCGATCCGCTGGACCGCGTCCCGGTCGTTGCGGAGCTTGCGGTCGACGTGGATGGTCATCATCGGCGTCGACGGGACGCGGCGGGCGTCCACGAGCTCGATGAGCCGGGGGAGGCCGAGCGTGACGTTCATCTCCGCGACGCCCGCGTAGTGGAACGTCCGCAGCGTCATCTGCGTCCCGGGCTCGCCGATCGACTGCGCGGCGAGGATGCCGACCGACTCGTGCGCGTCGACCTCGGCGTGCCGGTACCGGCGGGCGACCTCGCGGACGACGCGGGTCGCGTCGGCCGCCGGGAGCCTCAGCGACTGGAGCTTCTCCTTGAGCTCCGCGATCAGGGACGGCGGGAGCTTGCCGCCGGCCTCGCGCGAGGCGATCTCCTGGATCCGGGCGGAGGCATCCTTCACCGGGGGCTTCTTCACGTCGGGCACGGGCTCACTCCCCTCCGAACTCGGGGCCTTCCTCGGGGGGCCCGAACTCCTCGGTCTCCTCCTCCTCGGCCTCCTCCTCGAGCTGCGCCTCCGCCTGGAGGTCGAGCTCCTCCTCGGGCACCGGCGGCGCGCCGGCCGGCCCCTCGGGCTTCTTCTCCGAGCCCCAGCGGACGCGGCGGCCGAGCACCTGGGCGATCACCTCGTCGACGGCGACCTGCTGGCCCTGGAACGAGCGGGTCGGGTCGACCCCGTCCTCGCCGTAGCGGTACTCGATGACCGTCCCGGCGGTGTTGCGGACCGTGCCGTCCTCGGCGACCTTGAGGTCCTCGAGGGCGTTGATCAGGCGGCGCTGCATGTACCCCGAGCGGCTCGTCCGGACGGCGGTGTCGACCAGCGACTCCCGGCCGCCCATCGAGTGGAAGAAGTACTCCGTCGGGGAGAGCCCGCGCTTGTAGCTCGAGCTGACGAACCCGCGCGAGTCCGCGCCCAGGTCGCCGCGGGCGAAGTGCGGGAGGGTCCGCGCGACGTAGCCCCGCAGGAGCCGCTCGCCGCGGACCGACTGCTGGCCGACGGCGCCGGCCATCTGGGTGAGGTTGAGCATGGAGCCCCGCGCGCCGCTCTTCGCCAGGATGACCGCCGGGTTCTCCATCCCGAGGTAGCGGCCCGCGATGTCGCCGGCGGCGTCCCGCGCCTGGCCGAGCTCGCGGCGGACCATCACCTCGAGGGTCTCCTCCAGCGAGCGGCCGGGCATCTGCTCGAGCTCGCCGTCGCGGTACTGCGCGACGAGCTCGGTCACCTTCACGCGCGCGGAGGCGAGGGCGTGGTCGATCTCCTTGCGCGCCCCCTCGGGGACGTCCTCGTCGTCGATCCCCGTGGAGAGCCCCTTGAGGGCGATCGCGGTGATGGCGAGCCGGCTCATCTCGTCCAGGAACTGGCGGGCACGGCCCATCCCGTTGTTCCGCGCGATGGCGTCCAGGATCGCGCCCTTCTCGTAGGCGATCGCCTTCTTGTCGATCGCCCCGGCCTTGAGCACCCCGTTCTCGATCACGACGTAGGCGTCGTGCTTGCACGCGAGCGGCGCGCAGTCGCACCGCGCCCAGATGTTCGAGCGGAACTCGAGCGTCAGGTCGGTGGGGAGGGTGAGGCTGAACAGCTGCTTGCCGGTCCAGAACCCTTCGCCGTGCTTGTCCTTCCCCGCCGGCGGCGGGATCGGGTAGGCCAGCTTCGAGAGGAGGTACGTCACCTCGCTCCGGGAGAACGACGGGTTCTGGTACGTCAGGAGGAACGCGGCGGTGATGTGGTCGTGGAGCATCCCGATGATCGGGCCGCCGTACCGGGGGGAGAGGATGTGCTCCTCGACCTTCATCAGGACCTTCGCCTCGGCCCGCGCCTCCTGGCTCTGGAGGACGTGGAGGTTCATCTCGTCGCCGTCGAAATCGGCGTTGTACGGCGGGCAGTCGCAGAGGTTGAAGCGGAACGTCTTGTGCGGGAGGATCCGGACGAAGTGCGCCATCATGCTCATCCGGTGGAGGCTCGGCTGCCGGTTGAACAGCACGATGTCGCCGTCGATCAGCTGGCGCTCGACGATCGAGCCGGGGGTGACGAGCTCCGCGCACGCCTCGGCGTTCTTCTCCATCACCTTGATCCGCTGGCCGTCCTCGCGGACCAGGTAGTTCACCCCGCAGCGGTACCGCCCCTCGGCGTCCGGCCCGGGCGACGGGCCCCGGCGGACGAGGTCCTTGGCGACCTCCGCGTTGTGCACGGTCACCTCGAGCGGGACGGTCAGGCCGCGCGCGATCTCGTTCGGGACCCCGACCTCGTTGATCGACAGGAGCGGGTCCGGGCTGATCACCGTGCGCGCCGAGAAGTTCACCCGCTTACCGGAGAGGTTCGAGCGGAACCGCCCGTCCTTCCCCTTCAGCCGCTGGGCGAGCGTCTTGAGCGGCCGCCCCGAGCGGTGGCGGGCCGGCGGGATGCCGCTCGTCTGGTTGTCGAAGTACGTGGTGACGTGGTACTGGAGCAGCTCCCAGAGGTCCTCGACGACGAGCTGGGGGGCGCCCATGTCGCGGTTCTCGCGCAGGCGCTGGTTGATCCGCAGGACGTCGACGAGCTTGTGGGTGAGGTCGTCCTCGCTCCGTTCGCCGCTCTCCAGCGTGATCGACGGCCGGACCTGGACCGGGGGCACGGGGAGGACGGTGAGGACCATCCACTCCGGCCGGCCGAACCTCGGGTTGAGCCCCAGGGCCCGCACGTCCTCGTCCGGGATCCGCTCGAGCCGCGCCCGGACCTCCTTCGGGGTGATCTTGTGGGCGTCCTCGCGGAACGTCGTCGGCTTGTCGAGGACGATCTTGTGCTGGATCTCGTGGCAGTGCGGGCAGACCCGCTCCTCCCGCCCCTCACGCGACCGCGGGGCGGGGGTCACCTCGTCCGACTCGATCGCCGTCTCGCCCCGTCCCACCGGGGCGTCGGGCAGGAGACGGCCGCAGGCGCGGCACGTCGCCTGGAGCAGGCGCTTGATCTCCTTGGCGTAGCCGACGTGGATCACCGGCATCGCGAGCTCGATGATCCCGAAGTGTCCGGGGCACTCGTTCACGCGGCCGCCGCACGTCCGGCACCTCAGGTTCGGCTCGATGACGCCGAGGTGGAGGTCCATCAGGCCCATCTCGATCGGGTAGCCGTCGTCGTCGTAGGTGTCGGCCGTGATGATCTTCGCCGCGCTCATCCGCCGGATCTCGTCCGGCGACAGGAAGGCGAACTGGAGCCCGCGGATCCGCTTGGAGAGTCCCTGCGCCATCGTCCGTGCCCCCTAGTGCATCTCCTCGAGCTGGAGGCGCATGATCACGCCGAGGCTGATCAGCTCCTCGAGGAGGAGCTTGAACGAGTAGCTCATCTCGACCGGGTAGATCGACGAGGTGTTGCCGCAGCTCGGGCACCGGAGCGAGCTCGCGCGCGAATCCGGGATCGCGATGTGCCCGCAGTCGGTGTTGCCGCAGACGTACTGGATCGTCCCGTCCGACTCGTCGAGCAGGCGGTCCTTGATCACCATCGCCACCCCGTGCCCGATGAGGCAGTCGCGCTCCATCTCTCCGAACCGTAGGCCGCCCTGGCGCGAGCGGCCCTCGGTCGGCTGGCGCGTCAGGATCTGGACCGGGCCGCGGGAGCGCATGTGCATCTTCCCCGCGACCATGTGGTGGAGCTTCTGGTAGTAGATCACGCCGACGAAGATCTCCGCCTCGAACCGCCGGCCCGTGAGGCCGTCGTAGAGCGTCTCGCGGCCGGACGGCTGGAAGCCGAGCCGCATCAGGCCCTCGCGGAGCGCCTCCTCGCGCGCGCCGGAGAACGCCGTGCCGTCGATCGTCCGGCCCTCGAGCGCCCCGACCTTGCCGCCGAGCATCTCCAGGACGTGGGCGACCGTCATCCGCGACGGGATGGCGTGGGGGTTGACGAGCAGGTCCGGGGTCATCCCGCTCCGCGTGAACGGGAGGTTCTCCTGCGGGACGGTGAGGCCGATGACGCCCTTCTGGCCGTGGCGGCTCGCGAACTTGTCGCCGAGCTCCGGCACCCGCTGGTTGCGGACCTTGACCTTGACGAGCTTGGAGATGTTCTCCCCCTCGGTGAGGATGACGTTGTCGACCCAGCCGGACTCGCCGAAGCGGACCGTGACGCTCGTCTCGCGCCGCTTCTGCGGCGTCAGGAGGTCGGTCTTCTCCTCGAGGAACCGGGGCGGGCTCGTCTTCCCGACCAGGACGTCCCCCTCCGTGACCTCGAGCTCCGGGAAGATCAGGCCGTCCTCGCCGAGGTTGCGGTAGGCGGTGTCGACGCGGGCGCCGGCGACGTCCGGCCGCGGGATCTCGAACCGGTCCTCCTGCCCGCCCGGGTACTTGCGCTCCTCCCCGCGGTACGTCCGGAAGAACGACGAGCGGCCGAGCCCCCGGTCGATCGCCCCCTTCGAGATGACGAGGGCGTCCTGCATGTTGTACCCCTCGTAGGAGAGGATCGCGACCACGAAGTTCTGGCCGGCCGGTCGCTCGGTGAAGTGCACGTAGCGCATCGTCTGCGTCTGCAGGATCGGCGCCTGCGGGTAGTGGAGCAGGTGGCCGCGGGTGTCCGGCCGCCGGCGGTAGTTGACCGACTCGACCCCGAGCGCCTGCTTCGCCATCCCCGAGCCCATCGTGTTCCGCGGGGCGGCGTTGTGCTCCGGGTACGGGATGAGGCCGGTGCAGACCCCGAGCATCAGGTTCGGGTCGATCTCGAGGTGGGTGTGGCGGTCGTGGAGGAGGCCCGTCGCCGGGAACTCGGCGTGGCAGAGGCCGCAGGCGACCACGGGCGGGTCGCGCTTGTCGCCCATCGACGCCCAGCGGACGTCCGAGCGGGAGAGCGCCCGCTCGCACTTCGGGCAGCGGTCCGGGTACGTCAGCGGGTCGACGGCGATGAGGGCGTCCTCCTCCTCCTCGGCGTCCGCCCACTCGATCTTCCCCTGGCGGATCAGGTCGCTGAACGAGAGCGTCCCGCGCGCGAGGTCGTCCAGGTCCGAACGCGAGACGCGCGGGACCGTGCTCTTGACGACGATGAGCGGGCGGCGGAGCCGGCCCGAGTCGCAGTGGACGATGACCTCGTTCATCACCTCGTCGTAGCGCGCGTTGATCTCGTAGGTCCGGTCGCCGAGCGTCGGGCTCAGCGTCCCGGTCCGCCGGCGCTCGCGGATCTCGCGGACGAGCTCGAGCGGCTGCGAGTGCAGCCCGACCAGGTTCCCGTTGACGTAGACGCGCGCGGCCCGCTTGCCCTTCGGGGCGGTCGCCTCCTGGAAGACCTCCGGGCCGATCTCCCGGGTGTTCAGGTCGCGGAGGATGAGGGCGACCTCCTCCTCGTCCGCGCCCTCGGAGACGTCGACGCAGAGCGCGTAGTTCTTGACGAGGCCGCAGTTCTGCCCTTCGGGGGTCTCGTTCGGGCAGAGCCGGCCCCACTGCGTCGGGTGGAGGTCCCGCGCCTCGAAGTGCGGCTGGCTGCGGGTGAGCGGGCTCGTGACCCGCCGCAGGTGGCTGATCGTCGACATGTGGCTCGTCCGGTCGAGCACCTGGCTCACGCCGGCCCGGCCCCCGACCCAGTTGCCGGTCGCGAGCGCGTGGACGAGGCGCTGGGTGAGGAGGTCCGGCCGGATCGCGCTCGCGATCCGGAGGTCCTTCTTGCGCGCGAACGACCGCTCGAGCTGGTACTTCAGGTCCTTGAGGAGGAGCGAGAACGCGACCCGGAACAGGTCCTCCATCAGGTCGCCGGCGAGCTTGAGCCGCTTGTTCGCGTAGTGGTCCTTGTCGTCCTCGCCGCGGACCTTGAGGTGGAGCTCGAGGACCGTCCGCGCCATGCGCGCGAGGTAGAGCGCCTTCTTCAGGCGGTCGGCGCGCGTGTCGCCGAGGTGGGGGAGGAGCGAGCGGTCGAGGATCCCGTCGACCTTCCGCTGGCGGTACTCCTTCGCCTGGCCGGTGGCGAACTTCTTCTCCAGGAACAGGAGGGCGTCCTCGGTCGTGAGGATCCCCTCGGGGGGGTAGAGCTTCTTCGACAGGCACTCCTCGAGGTTGACGTTGAGGAGGTGCTTCATCGTCTGGACGAACGGTTCGTCCAGCGGGAGGAGCTCGCCGAGGACCGCCTGGAAGATCTCCTCGTCGTTCTTCATCCCGAGGGCCTTCATCAGGATCACGAGCGGGATCTGGCCGCTCGCCGTCGGGACCGAGACCTGGAGGACCCCGTCCTTCTTCTTCTCGACGACCGTGAGCGAGCGGTAGCCGCCCCGCTGGCTGAAGACCTTCGCGCTCTCGATCGGGGTCCCGTAGCGCTCGTTGAACTCCGCGAAGATCCGGTTCGGCGCGAGGTCCTCGAGGCTGATGATGACCCGCTCCGTCCCGCCGATGACGAAGTAGCCGCCCGGGTCGAGCGGGTCCTCGCCGTACTCGACGAGCTTGGCGCGGTACTCCTCGTCGGAGAGCCAGATCTGGTCGTCCTCGGTGATCTTGTAGCGGTTGAGGTTGCACGGCCGGCTCTTGACCATGATCGGGAGGTCGCCGATGTGGACGTCCTCCGGGGCGCGCTCGACGCCGTTCTCGACGACGGTGACCTTGAGGTAGATCGGCGCCTGGTAGGTCAGGTTGCGCAGGCGCGCCTCCATCGGCGTGAGCGTCGGCTTCGAGCCGACCGGCTCCTTGACGAACGGGGCGCCGATGAAGATCGTCGGCTCGGCCGACGGGGGCACCAGGCCGCGGGCGTCCCGGCGGCGGCCGACGCGGACCGAGATCGAGCTCTTGGTCTTCTGGACGTCGAGGCGGATGACCCCGCGTTCGGCCGAGTCCTCGCTGACCCGGGCCTCGTCGACGATCCGCTGCATCCTCGAGTTCGGGTTGTCGCGCGTCGGGAGGAAGTCGTTGAAGCTCGCGAGGTGATGGTTGACGATCGACCGCTCCCGGAAGAAGGCGTCCACGATCTCGCGCATCGGCCGCTCACTCCTCCCGCGCGGGGAGGACGATCATGCGGTAGGCGATCGCCTCGCCGGCGGTCGCGCTCGGCCGGCGGATGCGGACGAGCCGGCCGACGAGCCGCTCGCCCGACTCCTTCAGCGCGGTGTACTTCGGGTCGGTCTGGAGACCCGGGTCGGTGACGAGGATCTTCGGGAGCCGCTCGGCCGGGGTCGCGACCTCGGCGAGCACCTTCGCCGTCTCGGCCTCGCTCAGGATCTCGTGCGGGGGGGCGAGGTGGTGAGCGACGAACGGGCGGGGCGGAGGTGGCGGAGCTTTCGCCCGGGTCGACGAGCGGGCGTGCGGCCGGGGGGACGGCGTCATGCGGACCTCGGGGGAGCGGCGCGGGCCCGGGGGGATGTTCGGACCGCCCGCGCGGGTCGCGCGGACGCGTTCGTTCGAACCCCCGACCACCTGGTTAAAAGCCAGATGCTCTGTGCCGGGCCACCGGGGTTGCCGGCCGGCCGACCGAACTGAGCTACGGGCCCGTTCCTGCTCCGCTGCGAGCTTACTCGGGCGCGGTACTTCAGCCTATTGGGCGCGGAGGTCACTGCAGGCTCTCCAGGGACGAGATGATCGACCAGATCACGGTGCGGCCGTGCGTGGGGAGGTTCGGGTCGTTCGCGAGGTCGTCCAGGGCGTAGACCGCGCTGGCGATCCGGACGTCCAGCGCGACGGTCGCCTTCCCGAGCTCGTCCTTCGCGGCGAGGGCGCCGCGGCGGACGTTCCGCGGGACGCTCGCGTCGTCCGCGAGCTCGAGCAGCGAACGGACCGCCTTCTGGACCTCAGGCCCCTCCGGGCCGTCGGCGACCCGGGCCGGTGCGACGCGACCCGCCGACACGGCCGAAGGGGCGGTCATACGGCCCGCGTCTCCCCCGCCTCCTTGTAGGCGGTGACGACGAGGAGGGTCTTCGTCTCGCGGATCCCCTTCACTCCGGGGAGGCGCCGGAGGACGAACTCCTTGAGCTCCTCGTAGTGCGGGAAGCGGACCTTGAGGAAGATGTCGGTGTCGCCGGTCACGAGGAAGACGTCCTCGACCTCGACGAACCGGGCGACCTCGGTCGCGACGGTGTCGGCCTCGGCCGTCTCGACCTTCAGGGCGATCAGGGCGACGACGTGCTCGTCGCCCCAGACCTTCGTGAACGCGCTCTCGACAGCGCGGCTCACCGGGGCTTTGGGCGCGGTGGGTTTGTCCATCGACAGAGACCTCGAGCGGACGGAGCGAATGCCGATTCCCTAGCGGTCTACGACGCCGGGGCGGACTCGAACTCCTCTTGCAGGTCGTTGACGACCTGATCGATCACGCTACCGGCATCCTGGGCGCGGTACTCCCGAACGCCCCCGGCCTCGCTCGACACGCGAGCCAACAGATCGGCCGGTCCTCGAAGAAACTCGACGCTGCAGATGAACTCCTCCATGATGGCCGAACCCCCCAGGCCGCTCGGGCCGACATAGGCCCACTATTTATCGGTTCGCAAAGGCTGGATACCCCGCCGGCGCCCCGGAGGACCTCGGCGCCCGACCGACGCACCCGCCGGGCCAGAGTTATCTTCGCGGGACCGTTCGACGGCCGTGGACGCCCCGGGCCCCCCGACGCGGCGGGTCGAGGTCCGCGTCGAACTGAAGCCGGAAGTGCA
The DNA here is from genome assembly GCA_035624925.1 of Thermoplasmata archaeon. Lineage (GTDB taxonomy): Archaea > Thermoplasmatota > Thermoplasmata > Lutacidiplasmatales > UBA184 > Lutacidiplasma. The sequence continues at coordinate 9,255 of DASPQN010000017.1, read as the reverse complement.
GGACGCGGAAGCGGAGAGCGTCGCTCACTCGCTCACGCTGCTCGGGGTCGCTTCCCTCAAACGGGTCCGCGTCGCCCGCGTCTACGACCTCGAGTTCGAAGGGGTCGACGCCACCGAGGCCGAACGCCGGGCGGGCGACGCGGTCGACAAGCTCCTCGCGAACCCCGTCGTCCACCGCGTCTCGATCCGGCCCGCGCCGGGGTAGGGGCCGTTGCGCGACTGGGCCGACGGCGTCGAGACGGTGACGTTCCGTGGGCTCACGCCCCGGGCCCTCCTCCGGGTCTCCGCCTCCCGGGGCCTGGGGTTCAACCCCCAGGAGCTGCAGCGGATCCAGCGCTACTTCGACCGGGCCGGCCGCGAGCCGACGGACGTCGAGCTCGCCGGGCTCGCCCAAAGCTGGAGCGAGCATTGCAGCTACAAGAGCTCCCGAAGGTTCCTCCGCCGCGCCTTCCGTGGGCTGCGGGACCCGAGGAGGGTCCTCGGGACCGGCGACGCGGGCGTCATGCGGTTCCCCGGGGGGAACGCCTACGCGCTCCGGATCGAGTCGCACAACCATCCGTCCGCGGTCGAACCGTACGGCGGCGCGGCGACCGGCATCGGAGGCATCCTGCGGGACGTCCTCGCCGTGGGGGCGGAGCCGATCGCCTTGGCCGACCCGCTGTTCTTCGGCCCCCTCGATACCCCTGCGGAGGAGGTCCCTCACGGGGTGAAGTCCCCGAGGTTCATCGCGGCAGGGGTCGTCAGCGGGATCCGCGATTACGGCAACCGGGTCGGTGTCCCGACGGTCGCCGGCCTCGTCGACTTCGACCCGGCGTTCGTCGTCAACCCTCTCGTGAACGTCGGGTGCGTCGGCTGGCTCCCCCGGGGGCGGATGCTCCCCAACCGGGCGCGCGCGGCCGGGGACCGGCTGGTCCTGGCCGGCGGACGCACCGGCCGCGACGGGATCGGCGGGGTCGCGTTCGCCTCGCGGGAGCTCGACGAGACGAGCGGTACCGAGTCCCGCGGGGCCGTCCAGCTCGGGAACCCGATCCTCAAGGAGCCGCTGATCCGGGCCTCCCTCGACGCCTTCGACCGCAAGCTCGTCCAGGGCCTCAAGGACCTGGGGGGCGGCGGGCTCGCCACCGCCTCCGGGGAGCTCGTCCACGCCGGGGGCTTCGGCTCGTCGATCGACCTCGCCCGCGTCCCGCTGCGCGACCGGGGGCTGCGGCCATGGGAGGTCTGGATCTCCGAGTCGCAGGAGCGCATGCTCTACGACGTCCGGGCAAAGGACGTCGAGGAGCTCCTCGAGGTGTTCCGGGAGCGCGACGTCGAGGCGACCGACATCGGCGAGGTCGTGGCGTCCCCGTACGAGACCCTCAGCTGGGGGGACCGCCCGGCCGCCCGCCTGCGCCTCGAGTTCCGCATCTCGCCCCGGGAGCTCGCGCACCCGGGACGGGCCCGCGCGAGGAGGGTCCGGCCCTCGCCCCCCGTCCCCGACACCGACGTCGGGCGCACCGTCGAGGACCTCCTGCTCGCGCCGGACGTCGTCTCGCGGGAGCCGGTCGTGCGGGTCTACGACCACGAGGTGATGGGCCGCACGGTCGTCAAGCCGCTCCACGGGGCGGTCGGATCGCCCTCGCACGGCGATGCCGCGGTCCTCCGCCCCCGGCCCGGCCTCCGCGCCGGGCTGGCGGTGACGACGAGCGCGCATCCTTGGGCCTGTCAGGACGACCCGTACCGCGGCGCGGTCGCGGTCGTCGAGGAGGCGGCACGGAACCTCTACGCCGTCGGGGCTAGGCCGGACGCCGTCTCCGACTGCCTCAACTTCGGTTCGCCCGAGAACCCCTCGGTGGTCCACGACCTGGACCTCGCCACCCGGGGGCTCGGCGCCGCCGCGCGGGCGCTCGGGATCGCCGTCCCCTCCGGCAACGTCAGCCTCTACAACCGCGGGCTCGGGCGGGAGATCCCGCCGACGCCGGTCCTCCTCGCGACCGGGATCGTCGCCGACCTCGCCCACGCCATGACGAGCGACCTCAAGGCCACCGGGAATGCGCTCTACCTGCTCGGCCGCTCCCGAGCCGAGCTGGGCGGCTCGCTCTGGGCGCGGCGACACGGACACCGCGGCCTGGCCGTTCCCCCGGGCGACCCCGCGGGCCTGCGCAAGCTCGGGGAACGGCTCCTCCGGGCGTCCACCAAGGGGCAGGTCGCGGCGGCGCACGACGTGGCCGACGGCGGTCTCGCCGTCACCCTCGCCGAGATGGCGTTCGGTGGCGGGCTCGGGTTCGACGTCGACCTCCTGACGACCGGCCTTTCCGGGCCCGGGCTGGCGGCGGTCGCCGAAGGGGGGTCCCGGATCGTCGCCGAGGTCCCGGCCGCGGCGGCGCGCGCCTTCGAGCGCACGATGCGAGGCTCCCACGTCGTCCGCCTTGGGTCGGTGGCCCCGACCGGGGGGACCCTGCGCTGGGGCTCGCGGGTGGTCGGGGGGCTCGACCTCGCCGGGCTCTACCCCCGTTGGCGGACCGGGATGGGCCTGCCGTAGTCGCCCGTGACCGTCACCGCGCTCGTCTCGGGGGGCAAGGACTCGGTCTACGCGGCGTACCTGGCCGACACCCAAGGGTGGCCCGTCGAGGAGCTCGTCACGCTTCGCCCTCGCGACCCCGAGTCGATGATGTTCCACACCCCGAACCTTGACCTCGTGGAGCTCCAGGCCGAGGCGTGGGGGAAACGGCACCGCACCGTCCCCGTGACCGACCCTGGGGAACCGGGCGAATTGGAGGCGCTCGACCGGGCCCTCAAGGGCGCGACCGGACCGGTCGTCGCGGGGGCGATCGCCTCGTCGTACCAGTGGGCACGCCTCCTTCGCATCGCGGACCGGCACGGACGGCGGGTGTATGCCCCCCTGTGGCGGAAGGAGCCCGGGACGGTCGTCCGCGAGGAGATCCTCGCCGGGCTCGACATCCGGTTCGTCCACCTTTCCGCCGAGCCGCTGCCGGCGGCCTGGCTGGGCGAGCGCCTCGACCTCGCCCGGCTCACCGAGCTCGAGCGGATCCACCGAGAGGTCCGCCAGGTCAATGTCGCCGGGGAAGGGGGAGAGTACGAGACGCTGGTCGTGGACGCCCCGTTCTTCGCCTCGCGGATCGAGGTCGACCGCGCCCGTACGGAGGTCGACCGCTCGACCGGGAGGCTCGTCATCTCGAGCGCACACCTCAAGAGAAAGACGACGGTCGGACCTTCGAGCTCCGGCCCGTGACGCGACACGCTCGACCCCCCCGGCTCGACACTCTATCGGCGGAGGCACGGGAGGCGTCCCTGCGCGCCCGCCAGGCGCTGGGGGACCGGCGGGCGACCCCGAACGTCGGCTGGATCGCCGCGCTGACCGGGGCGAACCGCCGGGAGATCGCGGAGGTCCTGGAGGAGCTGGAGGCGCTCCTGCCCCTCGAGGAGGAGATCCGCCACCGCCACCTCGCCGCCGGGCGTGAGGTGTACGCCCAGATCCGCGCCCCGTTCGAACTGTTCGCGATCGCCCGGCTCCTCCGTCCGGACCACATCGTCGAGGCCGGGGTGAGCAGCGGCGTCTCGAGCGCGCACTTCCTCGCCGCCCTGCGGCGCAACCGGCGCGGCCGGCTCCACTCGATCGACATGCCGCTCCGCCAGCGCGGACCGACGCTCTCCCGCGGGGAGCCGACGGTCGCGGTCCCCCCCGGTCGCGAGAGCGGGTGGGCCGTCCCCGAGCGGCTGAAGGAGCGCTGGGACCTCCGGCTCGGCCCGAGCCAGGTCCTGCTTCCCCCGCTCGTGGGCGAGCTCGGCGCGATCGGCCTCTTCCTCCACGACGACCTCCACACGCCAGCCCACCTCGACTTCGAGCTCCAAACGGTTCGGCCGCGCCTCGCCCCGGGGGCGGTCGTCCTGGCCGACAACACGCGCTGGACCGGCGAGGCGTTCCCCCGCTTCGCCCGGGCCGTCGGCGCCCGGGTCGTCCGTCGGGGCCGGGGCGACCTCGTCGGCCTCCGGATGCCGTCCGTTCCCCCATCGTTATAGCGACCGGGGCCCATCCAACGCCGATGGCGGTCGCCCGAACGCCCGGCCGTGCGGGACCGGGAGAGCCCGCCCTCCGGTCGTCCGGCGACGCCGTCGTCGACGCGACGCGCCGGTGGGAGGCGGAGGTCCTCGCCCCGGTCCTCACGAAGTCCCCGGAGCGGCGCGCGACGTTCGAGACCCTGGGCGGGATCCCCGTCGACCGGCTCTACACACCGCGCTCCGTGCGGGGCGGGTTCGAGCGGATCGGCTACCCGGGCCAGCCGCCGTACACGCGCGGCGTCCACCCGACGATGTACCGCGGGCGGACGTGGTCGATGCGGATGTTCTCCGGGTTCGGCTCGCCCGAGGACACGAACCGGCGGTTCCGCTACCTCCTCGCGCACGGCGAGTCCGGCCTCTCGATCGCCTTCGACGACCCGACGCTCTACGGGATCGACGCCGACGACCCGGAGGCGGTCGGGGAGGTCGGCAAGTGCGGGGTGAACGTCAGCTCCCTGGACGACATGCACCGGCTGCTTGCCGGGATCCCGCTCGGCCGGGTGACCACGAGCATGACGATCAACGCCCCCGCGAACGTCCTGTGGGCGATGTACCTGCTCACCGGCCGCGCGCACCGGGTCCCGTTCTCGGCCCTCGGGGGAACGACCCAGAACGACATCCTGAAGGAGTACATCGCGCAGAAGGAGTTCCTCTACCCTCCCCGCGCCGCCCTGCGCCTCGTCGTCGACACGATCGAGTACGCGACGCGGCAGACGCCCCGGTGGAACCCCGTGTCGATCTCGGGTTACCACATCCGCGAGGCCGGCTCGACGGCGGTCCAGGAGCTCGCCTTCACCCTCGCGGACGGCCGGACCTACGTCCAGGAGGCGATCGCCCGCGGGCTCGACGTCGACGACTTCGCCCCGCGACTGTCGTTCTTCTTCAACTCGCACAACGACCTGTTCGAGGAGGTCGCGAAGTTCCGGGCCGCGCGTCGGATCTGGGCCGCCGTGATGAAGGACGAGTTCGGGGCCCGGCGCGAGCGGTCCCGGTGGCTCCGGTTCCACACCCAGACCGCCGGATGCTCGTGCACCGCGCAGCAGCCGGAGCTCAACGTCGTCCGGACGACGGTCCAGGCGCTCGCGGCGGTCCTCGGCGGGACGCAGTCGTTGCACACGAACTCCTATGACGAGGCGATCCAGCTCCCGAGCGAGGACGCGGTGCGCATCGCGCTGCGGACCCAGCAGATCCTCGCCCACGAGACCGGCGTCGCCGAGACGATCGACCCGTTCGGGGGGAGCTACTACGTCGAGTGGTTGACGGACCGGATGGAGGAGGAGGCGCGGCGCTACTTCGACCGGATCGACCAGATCGGCGGGGTGGTCGCCGGGATCGAGCAGGGGTTCTTCCAGCGCGAGATCCAGGAGGCGTCGTTCCGCTACCAGCGCGCCGTCGAGGCGGGCGAGACGAAGGTCGTCGGCGTCAACGCCTACACCGTCGACGCGCCGATCAGGGTGCCCCGGCTGAAGATCTCCGAGGCGGCCCGGCTCGCCCAGAGCCGCCGGCTGCGCGCGCTGCGCGCCCGGCGGGACCGGTCCCGCCACGCCGCCTCCCTCGACCGACTGCGCCGGGTCGCGGCCACCGCCGACGGCAACACGATGCCCCCGGTCCTGGACGCGCTCAAGGCCGGGGCGACCCTCGGGGAGATCGTGCGCGCGTTCCAGGACGTCTTCGGCTCGTACCGCGAGCGGTCGACGTACTAGTCCGGAGGACGGCGGCCGGTCGCGTGACGACGCCTCGCTCGGACGGCCGGTCGCGCGGCGGGACGACGGCCCGCTCGGCGTACCGCGCGGCGCTGCAGGGGCTCTACGCCCGCCGGCGCTTCGGCCTCCGTCCCGGCCTCGAGGTCGAGCAGGCCCTCCTCGCCGAGCTCGGCCACCCGGAGGGGAGGCTCCCGGCGATCCACGTCACCGGCAGCAAGGGCAAGGGGTCGGTCGCCACGATGGCGGCGGCGGCCCTGTCGGCCCACGGGCTCCGGACCGGCCTGTTCACCTCGCCCCATCTCGCGAGCTACCGGGAGAGGGTGCGGGTCGACGGCACGGAGATCGGGGTGGACGACGTCGTCGACGGGCTCGCGCGGGTCGAGGCGGCCGCGGCCCGGCTCGCGCGGGCCGGGACGATCGACCGGGAGCCGACGTTCTTCGAGGTCACGACCGCCCTCGCGCTCGACTGGTTCGCCCGCCAGGAGGTGGACGCCGCGGTCGTCGAGGTCGGGATCGGGGGCCGCCTCGATGCGACGAACGTCCTCGCCTCGCGCGTCGGGGTCGTCACGACGATCGAGCTCGAGCACACCGACCTGCTCGGCGGGACCGTCGGGGCGATCGCGACCGAGAAGGCCGGGATCTTCCACCGGGGGATGCGCGGGGTCGTCGGGGAGCTTCCCGCCGACGCCGCGACCGCGGTGGCCCGGACGACGGACCACCTCGGCGTCCCGGTCTGGACGCTCGGGCGTGAGGTCCGCGCCGAGCGGACCGAACTGCGTCCCGACGGCCAGACGATGGAGCTCCGCTTCCCGGGGGTCGAGCTCCACGACCTCGAGCTCCCGCTCCTCGGTGCCTTCCAGGTCGGGAACGCCGCCCTTGCGCTGGCGGCCGTCGCCCGCTTCCTCGACGTCGACGGCGCGTCGCTCGAGCCGGCCGCCGTGCGTCGGGCCCTGGGCCAGGTGAAGGTCCCCGGCCGGCTCCAGCGCCTCGCCCGCGACCCCGAGCTGATCTACGACGTCGCCCACACCCCCGGGAGCGCCCGCGCGGTCGCCGTGAGCGTCGCCGAGATCGCGCCCCTCGCCGACCCGGCGTCCAGCGCGATCGTCTTCGGCTGCCTCGCCGGCAAGGAGGTGGGGGCGATCCTGGAATCGCTCGCGCCGGTCGCGAGCACGCTGGTCGTCGTCCCGGTCCGCTCGGAGCGGGCGATGCCGCTCGGCGAGATGCGGGCGGCGGCCGTCGGCAAGTTCGCCCGCGTGGTCGTCGCACCGAACGCGGGCGACGGGGTCCGGCTCGCCCGCGCCGCGACCGGCCCGGACGGGGTCACGCTCGTGGTCGGGAGCGACTACCTCGTCGGCGAGCTGCTGCGCGGACCGGGCGACGCGGACGAGCCCGACCTGAGCGACCCCGGCCACGGGCCGGCGCCGGAGCCCGGGGCGGCCCCGCGGCACCCCAGGGGGACGACGTGAACCCCCCCGTCGCGGCAGCGGGGTTCGATTGGGAGCTCCTCCTCGACCGGCTCTCGGCGTTCTACCGGACGGGCGACTGGCGTCGGCCGTACCTCCGCGACCACGCGGAGAACGCCTTCCAGGTCCTGATCGGGACGATCCTCTCGCAGCGGACCCGCGATGCGAACACCGACGTCGCGACCGCCCGGCTGTTCGCCCGCTACCCCGATGCCCGCAGCCTGGCCGTCGCCCGGCCCCGGGACCTCGAGCTGCTGGTGCGGCCGGTCGGCTTCTACCACACGAAGAGCCGGACGATCCGGGCGTGCGCCGAGGAGCTCCTGCGACGCTACGGAGGCGACGTCCCGCGCCGCTACGAGGAGCTGATCGCCCTCCCCGGCGTCGGGCCGAAGACCGCGAACTGCGTCCTGGTCTTCGCCTACGGGGTCCCGGCCATCCCGGTCGACACGCACGTGCACCGGATCGCGAACCGCCTCGGGGTCGCGAGGAGCCGGACCGTCGAGGAGACCGAGGCGCAGCTCCGGCGGGTCGTCGACCCGAGGTACTGGATCCCGGTCAATCCGCTCCTCGTGCAGCACGGGCAGAACCTCTGCCGGCCGCGGGGCCCGAGGTGCGACCTCTGCCCTATCGCCGACCTGTGCGCGACCGGCCTCGCCCTCAGGGCGGGCCGGAGGCCCCCTCGGCCGGACGATGCGCCCCGACGGTCGGTCGCATCGCGACGAGCGCGAGCAGCGCCGCGACCTGGACGAGCGCGACGAACTCCCAGCCGACCGCGTACGACCACGAGGCGACGACCCACCCGAAGAGCGCCGAGACGAGCGCCCCGCCGCCGAGCTGGATCGCGTTGAACAGGCCGATCGCGAGCGGGACCTCCCGCGCGGGGAGCTCCGTCCAGTAGTGGGGCAGGACGTACATCACGGCGTAGGCGAACCCGTAGGCGAAGGAGAAGACCGAGCCGATCGCCACCGCCGCGGCGACCCCGGCGAGCGGCAGGGCCGCGAGCGCGGCCGCGCCGACGACGGTCACCCCGGCGAGCTGCGTCCGGTGCCGCATCGACCGCTCGGACACGACCCCGCCGACCGGCCCGCCGACGATGCTCGGCAGGACGAACGACGACCCGACCGCCCCCGCGAGCCACGCCGGCCAGAGGCGGACGACCTCGCCGAACGGCACGACGAACTGGCCGGTGGCGAACGTCGCTCCCTCGAAGCCGACGAACGCGATGCCGACCGCCACGACCGAGCGGCTTCGCCAGGCGGCTCCGGCCTGCTTCCCGGGCTCGGGGTCGGGCCCCGGCAGGCCTTCCGCGCTCCGCGGGATCGCGGCCCAGGCGACCGCGGTCGTGAGGCCGAGCCCCAACGCCCCGAGCGCGAGGTTGGCCTGCCAGCCGACCGCCGGGACGAGGAGCGCCGCGCCCACGACCCCCGCCGCGGCGCCGGCGCTGAACGCCGAGGAGAACGTCCCGACCGGTAGCCCCCGCTCGCCCGGTCCGAAGAGCCGGCCGACCCAGCCGATCGCCGGCGAGAAGAACAGTCCGGCCCCGATGCCCGCCGCGACGCGGGTCGCGAGGAGGACCGCGTACGACGGGGAGAACGCCCCCGCGAGCGCGGCGAGCGCGAGGAGCCCGACGCCCGCGAGGGCGACCGGGCGCTCCCCGTGCCGCCGAGCGAGGAACCCGGCCGGGACCTGCGTCGCCCCGGCGCCGACGAGGAACCCCGCGACGAGGAGGCCCCAGGCGGCGGGGCCGACGGCGAACGTCGAGCCGATCCTCGGGAGCGCGGGTCCGATATCGAACCAGTTGTACGCGTAGCCGAACCGCAGGGCGATCAGCAGCACCGTCGCCCGGGTGCGCCCCGCCGGGGCGTTCGGCGGGCCCGAGGGTGGTCGATCCGTTCCAACGCCCCGGTCCGCCACCCCGCTCCGGCCTCCGGGGGTCCGAGCCTCGCGGGACCTTATCTTGGCACGGGCGTAGGCCGCCGCCGATGGACCCCGCGGAGTACGACCTCCCGTTCTTCCGCACGAACGGCTTTGCG
>DASPQN010000016.1:0-14199 GCA_035624925.1 Thermoplasmata archaeon | reverse complement strand
CCGTCGGCGGCGGGGACGTACACGTTCTATCTGAACGCGACGGACGCGGTCGGGAGTGTTTCCGATGCGCGGGTCACGGTCACGGTGGAACCAGCGCTGGTCGCGACGCTGTCGGCGGCGCCGAGCCCCACACAGGTCGGGGGCAGCTCGACGCTAACGATCACGCTAACGAACGGCGTGCCTCCCTACGCCTGGACGCTGTACAACGGGAAGACCGAGGTTGACTCGGGCACGTCGGCGAGCGCGACGTACACGTTCGCGCCATCGGCGGCGGGGACGTACACATTCTACCTGAACGCGACGGACGCAGTGGGGAGCGTCTCGGACGCGCAGGTCACGGTCACGGTGGAACCGGCGCTGGTCGCGACGCTGTCGGCGGCGCCGAGCATGACGCAGGTCGGGGACAGCTCCACGCTGACGATCACGCTGGCGAATGGAGTGCCTCCCTACGCTTGGACCCTCTACAACGGGAAGACCGAGGTTGACTCGGGCACGTCGGCGAGCGTGACGTACACGTTCACCCCGTCCACGGCCGGGACGTACACGTTCTACCTGAACGCGACGGACGCGGTCGGGAGTGTTTCCGACGCCCGCGTCACGGTCACGGTGGAACCAGCGCTGCTCGCGACGCTGTCAGCCACGCCGAGTACCACGCAAGTCGGGGGTAGCTCGACGCTGACGATCACGCTGACGAATGGGGTGCCCCCCTACGCCTGGACATTGTACAATGGGAAGACCGAGGTCGACTCGGGGACGAGCGCTAGTGCGACATACACTTTCAGCCCGTCCGCGGTGGGGACGTACACGTTCTACCTGAACGCGACGGACGCGGTGGGGAGCGTCTCGGACGCGCGGGTCACCGTCACAGTGGAACCGGCGCTGGTCGCGACGCTGTCAGCGGCACCGAGCACGACGCAAGTCGGTGGCAGCTCGACGCTAACGATCACGCTAACGAATGGCGTGCCTCCCTACGCCTGGACGCTGTACAACGGGAACGTAGAGGTCGACTCGGGGACGAGCGCAAGTGCGACGTACACCTTCACCCCGTCCGCGGCCGGGACGTACACGTTCTACCTGAATGCGACGGACGCGGTGGGGAGCGTCTCGAACGCACGGGTCACGGTCACGGTGGAACCAGCGCTGGTCGCGACGCTGTCGGCGGCACCAAGCACGACGCAGGTCGGGGGCAGCTCCACGCTGACGATTACGCTGACGAACGGCGTGCCGCCGTACGCCTGGACCCTCTACAACGGGAAGACCGAGGTCGATTCCGGAACAAGCGCGAGTGCGACGTACACGTTCACGCCGTCGGTGGCGGGGGCGTACACGTTCTACCTGAACGCAACGGACGCGGTCGGGAGCGTTTCCGATGCGCGGGTCACCGTCACGGTGGAGCCGGCGCTGGTCGCGACGCTGTCGGCGGCGCCGAGCACGACGCAGGTCGGGGGCAGCTCCACGCTGACGATCACTCTAGCGAATGGCGTGCCTCCCTACGCCTGGACGCTATACGACGGTAACGTCGAGGTCGACTCCGGGACGAGCGCAAGTGCGACGTACACGTTCACGCCGTCGGCGGCCGGAACGTACACCTTCTACCTGAACGCGACGGACGCAGTGGGGAGCCTCTCCGAGGCAACCGTGAAGGTGACGGTGGAACCGGCCCTGGCTGCGACCCTCTCCGCGAGCGCGAGCCGGATCGACGTCGGCCAGACGTCGGTGCTGACGTTCGGGTTCTCCGGCGGAGTCGCGCCGGTGACGTGGACGCTCACGGTGAGCGGGTCGTCCGCGAACCTGTCGGGCGTGACCGGGGAGGAGTACACGTTCTCGCCGGGGGCCCCTGGGACCTACACGTTCTACCTGAACGCAACGGACGCGGTCGGAAGCGTCTCTCGTGCGAGCGTCAGGGTCGTGGTCGACCCAACGCTGAGCGCGGGGGCCGCCTCGGCCACGCCGAACCCGTTGGACGCCGGCCAGTCGACCACGGTCTCGACGACGGGGGCGACCGGGGGACTCGGGCCGTACACGTACACCTGGTCGGGGCTCCCCCCGGGATGCGCCGACCCCGGGAGCGTCACGGTGTTCAGCTGCACCCCGTCGATCGCGGGGACCTACCCGGTGACCCTGACGGTGACGGACGCTAACGGGAACACTGCAACGACGGTCGTCACACTCGACGTCGGGAGCGGCCTGAGCGCGGGAGCCGCGACGGCGACCCCGAACCCGGTCGATGTCGCGCAGTCGACGACCGTCTCGACGACAGGGGCTACAGGCGGGGCGGCACCCTACACGTATGCTTGGTCAGGGCTGCCGGCGGGATGCGGCGACCCCGGCAACGTGAGCGCGTTTGGATGCACCCCCACGTCGCCGGGGACGTACACCGTGACCCTGGTCGTGACGGACGGGAACGGGAACCGGGCGGCGACCACCCTGACGCTGAAGGTCGACCCGGCCCTGAGCCTGGGAACGGCGTCGGCGAGCCCGAACCCTGTGGACGTCGGGCAGTCGACCACGATCTCGACGTCGGGGGCCACAGGAGGGGCGGGTCCCTACACCTACGCGTGGTCGGGGTTGCCCTCGGGATGCTCGAACCCCGGGAGCGTGACATCGTTCACGTGCACGCCGTCGGCGGACGCGCCATACCTCGTCACCCTGCGGGTGACGGATGCCAACGGCAACACGGCGACCGCCTCGGTGAGCCTGATCGTCGACCCGATGCTGAGCACGGGTACCCCGACCGCGACGCCCAACCCGGTCGATGCGGGCCAGCCCACCACGATCTCCACGACCGGGGCGTCGGGCGGCGCGGGACCGTACGCCTACGCCTGGTCGGGCCTACCAATCGGCTGCGTCAACGTGAGCGGTCCATCGGTCGGCTGCACCTCGACGCAGGTCGGGACGTTCCCCGTGACCCTCACGGTGACCGACGCGAACGGCAACGCGGCGACCGCGACGTTCGATCTCGTGGTCGACCCGGCGCTCGGAGCCGGCGCGCTGTCCGCGACGCCGAACCCGGTCGACGCGGGCGACGCGACGTCGATCGCGACGACCGGGGCGACCGGCGGAGCGGCCCCGTACCTGTACGCCTGGTCGGGTCTGCCGCCCGGGTGCACGAACCCCGGTAGCGTGCCGTCGTTCAGCTGCACGCCCGCCTCGGTCGGGACGTACCTCGTGAGCCTCCTGGTGACGGACGGGAACGGGAACACCGCCAGCGCGGCGTTCAGCCTCACCGTGGTCACCGGGGTGGCCCCGACCTACGGGGTGACGTTCACGGAGACCGGGTTGCCCTCGGGGACGGAATGGTTCGTGAACATCTCGGGGGGTGGATCGCACTCGTCGATCACCGCCACCATCGCCTTCAGCGAACCGAACGGGACGTACGACTACACCATCGGCACGGCCAACACGAGCTACAAGGCGGCGCCGGGGGCCTTCGGCGTCTCCGGCGCGGCGGTCGGGAAGTCGGTCGCCTTCACCCTCGTCACCTACTCGCTCACGTTCACGGAGACCGGGGTGCCGACGGGGTTGACCTGGTACCTGAACCTCTCCGACGGTCAGAGGTTCAGCTCGACCACGACGACGATCTCGTTCACCGAACCGAACGGGAGCTACGGGTACATGTTCGGGGCGACGCCGCAGTTCCCGAAGTGGTTCTCCGCGCTACCGGGAACGGCCGTCGTGCATGGGGCGGCGGTCGCGGTGGCCGTGGCGTTCACCGAGGTCCGGCAGGTCATCCTCACCGAGAAGGGCCTGCCGACGGGGATGGAGTGGTGGGCGAACTTCACCGGAGGTTATTCGTTCAGCTCGACCGCCACTACGATGCTGTTCTACATGCCGGCGGGGACCTGGACGTACACCCTGATGGCGGCGGACCACGACTACGCGGCGAAGGGACGGACGTTCATCGTCCACAGCCCGCTCGCCCTCCCGCATAAGGCGCTGAAGTTCTCGGTGACGTTCCGGCTCGTGAGGTTCACGACGACGGTGACCGAGACGGGCCTTCCGCACGGGGCGAAGTGGTGCGTCGTGGTCAGCGGCGGCGGGACGTCCTGTTCGACCGGGACCCGCGTGCACTTCCTCGAGCCGAACGGCAGCTACACCTACACGCTGACGACCACCCGGGCCGGGTACTCGGGAGCTGGCGGGTCCTTCACGGTCCACGGGGCGACCTCCGTGGCCGTATCGTTCACGCACAGCGGCGGCGTTCCCGCGGTGACGACGAGCGTCGGAACGCCCGGCTCGGTCCCGGTCAGGTCCCTCACGGGGTGGGGCGCATCCTCCGTGGGCCTGGGTCTCCTCGGAGTCGCCCTCCTGCTGGCCCGGCGGAAGGCGCACACCAGCAGCCGCGGCGCCTGAGACCGCGAGCCGGCCCGCCTCGGCCGCTGGGCCGGGGCGAGCCAGGAGCGCAGCAACGGGGCTTCGCGCCGCTCCCCGCGGCCAATGGTGCGACGGCGGGTCCGGGCCGGTCGCGGACGCTCCTGCTCCCGGTCGCCCCTACGCCGCCGACGCTACCGTACGGTTACTTGTAGTCGGATGAACTACGGGCACGCGGCCGTCCGGGACGGCCGTTGGGGCATTCGGAGTGTGGGCAATGCAGCTGTGGGAGGGGGGTCGGGAAGGTCGTTTCGGGACGAGGCTGATGGTTGTGGCGGTGGGTCTCCTGATGGTCGTTTCGGCGTGGGCGGCGATCACCGCCTCCGCCGCCGCGGCGGGCCCCGCCCGTCCGGGCGGGGTCGAGGGGACCCTGGCCCTCACGGGGCCGGCGTCCTCGCCGGCGCCCTCGGCCGGACCGACATGCACGGCCAGGGTGACGGGGGAGAACGCGCAGAACAACGCCATCCAGACCTTGATCGACCAGGTCCATGCCGGTAGTACGATCTGCATCGGTGCGGGCACGTTCCCGGAGCAGCTCAACATCTCGAAGCCGCTCACGCTGATCGGCGCCGGTAACACGAGCACGATCCTCGAGCCCCAGGCTCCGCTGGCGTTCACCACCTACGATTACGACAGCGCGTCGTCGGTCGGGGACTTTGCGAGCCTCACCCCGGCGGCGGCGATCGTGCTGGTGGCGAACACGACCGGGGTCACGATCGAGGACCTCGGGGTGAGCGGGGCCGCGGCGACGAGCACGTTCACCAGCTGCGCGCAGGACTACTTCGGCGTCGACTTCCAGAGCTCCTCCGGGACCCTCAACGCGACGACGGTCACGGACATCGAGCTGCCGACGAACCTGTTCGGGTGCCAGCCTGGGCTGGCGGTCTACGCCTACAACGGGCACTTCTTCACCGGGTCGACCCCGTCGCCCGCGCTCGCGGTCACGGTCTCGAACTCTACGGTGACGGCGTACGACAAGAACGGGGTGACGTGCGACGATCTCGGCGAAGCGTGCTCCGTGGTGTCGGATACGGTGACCGGCGTAGGGCCAACGTCGCTGATCGCCCAGAACGGCATCCAGGTCGCCTACGGGGCGAGCGCGACGGTCACCGGCGACCGCGTGACCGGCGACCACTACATCCCGGGCCTGAACGCGGACTATTTCGGCTCGGCCACGACGGCCGCGGGGATCCTCGTCTACGACGCGGGCAACACCGTCCAGATCACGGGCAACACGCTCTCGGGCAACGACCTCGGGATCGCCGTTCTCGGCACGGCGGCCTCCACCGTCTCCGACAACACGATCACGCAGGGGTACGCCTACGGCATCACGCTCGACCTCAACGCCTCGAGCGGCTACCTCGGCCTCCCGGTCTACAGTACGGACACCCCACGGGTAGCGACCGTCCAAGGCAATTCCATCGCCGACGTCAACGTCGGGTTGCTGATCTACGACGACAACGCGACGGTCTCCGGCGGGTCGATCACGGGGACGAACGTCTCGGTCGAGTCGATGATGGACCAGGCCAGCGCCTACGCGGTGTCGATCGGCGGGCTGACCGCGCAGGCGACGGTGAGCGGCGCGCTGCTCGGGAACATTTCGGGCTTCCAGTCGACGGCAGGGTACTACCCGCTCGCCGTCGGCGCCTACACCCTCAGCGACGACAGTTTCACGGCGACGGGGACGGCGCCGTCGGGCGCCCAGTACGGCATCCTGCTCAACGTCTCCTCGGCCACGGTGACCGGCTCGTCCGTCACCGGCTTCGGCGTCGGGATCCAGGGAGGCTACGTCTACCCCGTGGCGATCACGGAGCCGACCGGGACCTACGTCCTCCGGGGCAACACGGTGACCGCGCCCACCGGGGGCGGGGTCGCCGGCGACGAGGGGATCCTGGTCGCCGGGGCGTCGGTGACGGTCACGAACGACACCGTGTCCGGCTACTACCTCCAGACGACCACGACGGCGGGCGGCACCACCTACTCCTCTTGGTTCGAGGACGTGCAATCCGTCGGGATCTTCGTCGGCTGCGCGCAGGGGAGCGCGTCGTGCACGGTCGCGTCGAACACGGTGAGCGACAGCTCGATCGGGATCGTCTACACGCTCCTGACCTACGGGTTCCAGGGGATCACCCCGTCGGCCGCCACCATCACCGGCAACACGATCACCGACAGCGGCGCCTACGGTCTCCTCGCGGAGCCGACCGGCGCGGCCGGCACGACCCAGGTGACGGACAACCGCATCGACAACACGGCGAGCGGGGCTCCGGCGGTGTTCTTGGACGGGATGGCGTTCGAGCTGTCGGGCAACGTCTTCGTCGGGACGAGCCCCAGCGGCTCCAACGGCGCCGACCAGGGCCAGGACGGCTGCGGGGCGCCGACCATCGCGACGGCGTCCGTCGAGGCGTCCGATTGCTTCAACGGGGTGACCGCGGTGACGATGAACGCGAACGTCTTCGAGGACACGAGCGTCTACTGGTCGTCGACGTTCCCGAGCAACCCGTCCGGCTCGTACCTCCATGGCGGTGAGGTCGTCACGTTCTCGGAGACCGGCTTGCCGACGGGGACGACCTGGTCGGTGACGCTCGCCGGTACGCTTGGCGCGGTCGCCGCGCCCGGCGGGCTCGCCGGAGACCTCCAGAACGGCTCGTTCGCCTACGTCATCGGCGAGGTCGCCGGCTACTACCAGACGACGCTCCCCTACTCGGGGAGCGTGACGGTGAGCGGAGCGGCGGTGGTCGAACCGACGCTCGTGTTCAGTCCGCCCACCGCCGGCCAGGTGATCGTCACCGCGTCCGGGATCTCGACGGACCCGAGCCTGGTCGCGGTGAGCGGGAGGACCGCGAACGTCCTCACGAGCTTCTCCGGCAACATCACCGACTACTGGGCGAACAGTACGCTCAACGGTCACGGCTTCACCGTCGACGCGACGGGGTATCCGAGCGACGCGGCGGTCGTCGGCGTCGCGGCGAACGGCATCACCGTCGAGAACCTCGGGACGGTCTCCTCGGGCTCGACCGACGGGATCCTCGTGCTCCCGGCGGTGACCTCCGTCACGATCGCGTCGTCGACCGTGACCCTCGCGGCCGGGAGCACGACGGCCGGCGGGATCCAGGCCGGGAACGTCTTCCCGGCGACGGAGGTCGAGCCGACCGGGACGTTCACCGTGACCGGGACGACGGTGACCGGGCCTGGGAGCGGCGGCACCGCGGGCGAGATCGGGATCCTGGTCTTCGGCGGGTCGGTGACCCTCTCGGGGAACACCGTGAGCGGCTTCTCGCTCGAGACGACCAGCACCAACGCGAGCAACGGCGGCAGCAGCTACTCGTCCTGGTTCGAGGACACGCAGTCCGTGGGGATCTTCGCCGGGTGCGCCGCGGGGAGCCCCGTCTGCCTGATGGCGTCGAACGACCTCTCCGACAACTCCATCGGGATCGTCGACGCGCTCATGACGAGCGGCTTCCAGGCGATCACCCCGGCCGCCGCGACGATCGAGGCGAACACGATCACCGACAGCCTCGCCTTCGGTCTCGTCGCGGAGCCGACCGGCGCGTCCGGGACGACGCTCGTGGCGAGCAACGTCTTCGGCAATGCGCTGAGCGGGGCGCCGGGAGCGTTCCTGATCGGGACGACGTTCTCGGTCACCGGCAACGTGTTCATCGGGACGAGCCCCGGCGGCTCCAACGGCCCGTACCAGGGCCAGGACTCGTGCGACGGCGGGTACAACATGGCGACCTCCTCGGTGGAGGTCTCCGACGCGTGCAACCCGACGACCGTCGCGACGCTCAACGCCAACGTGTTCGAGGGGACGACGTCGTACTGGGCGTCGAGCTTCCACCACGGCAACCCGGGCTCCGCGGTGAGCGGCGGCGAGCTGGTGACGTTCTTCGAGAGCGGGCTGCCGTCGGGGACGACGTGGGGGGTGACGGTCGACGGGACGCCCGGCGCGGTGGCCGCGCCGAACGCCATCGTGGCGGACCTCCAGAACAGCTCGTCGCCGTACCCGTTCACCGTCGCCTCGGTCCTCGGCTTCGTGGCGTTGCCGCCGTACGGGACCGTGACCGTCAACCGCTCGGCCGTGGGTGAGACGATCGACTTCACCCCGGCGGGCTACGCCATCACGGTCACGGAGAGCGGTCTCCCCGCGGGCACGACCTGGTTCGTGAACGTCACGGGAGGGGCGGCGTACAGCTCGGCCACGAGCGTCGTCGTCCTCAACGAGCGGAACGGGGTGTACAGCTACACCCTCGGGACGGCCGACCGGAACTACGCCGGCGCCCCGGGGTCGTTCACCGTGAACGACGGACCGCTCGCGTTCGGCGTCGCCTTCCGCGAGGTGACGTACACGGTGACGTTCCTCGAGGCCGGCGTGCCGTCCGGCCTCACGTGGTACCTCAACCTGACGAACGGCCAGACGTACAACACGACCGCCCTCCAGATCAGCTTCCCCGAGCCGAACGGGAGCTACGGCTACAGCTTCGGCGGGACGTTCAGCTTCCCGAAGTACTACTCGGCGCTCCCCGGGACGTTCGTCGTCCACGGAGGGCCGTACTCGACCGCCGTGACGTTCACCGAGGAGCGCCAGGTGATCCTCACGGAGAACGGGCTCCCGAGCGGGATGTCGTGGTGGGCGAACTTCACGGGCGGCTACTCGTTCCTCACGTCCAAGACGACCCTCGTGCTGTACGTCCCCGCGGGGACGTGGACGTACAAGCTGGCCGCGGCGAACCTCGACTACGCGGCCAAGGGGCGCACGTTCACCGTGCACTCCCCGCTCGCAAAGCCGAACGTCGCCCTGAAGTTCGGCGTGAAGTTCACGCTCGAGGTGTTCCGGACGACGTTCACGGAGACGGGGCTGCCGCACGGCTCCAAGTGGTGCGTCGTCCTGGGTGCCGGCGGGATCTACTGCTCGAAGAGCACGACCGTCCACTTCAACGAGCCCAACGGGAGCTACACCTACACGCTCGCGACGACGAAGGCGGGCTACGCCGGGACCGGAGGGTCGTTCACCGTGCACGGGGTGACGGCGGTGCCGGTGACGTTCACCGCTTCCGGAGGGCACCACCCCGGCGCGGCCGGGGTCGTCGGAGCGTTCACGGCGAGCGGCCGAGGCGTGACCGCGAGCGGCGGGTTGCCGCTCGTGGGCGTAGGCGGGATCGGGCTGGTGCTAGGGCTCCGTCGACGGAGCGGCGGGAAGCGCCGGCGCGACGGGACCTAGTGGGTGGGATGGGGGCCTGCCTCGGTCATCCACCCACCGGACCGGGGCAGGCCCGAGAAAGCTCGCGCGGGCCAGGACCGTAGGGACGTCCCCCCGGCCGTTCCCGGGTCCGGGCCGACCGGCGCGGCGAGGGGCCGGCGGCTACCGTTTCTTATAGGATGGCGCACTACCCACCCTCGCACCAGCCGGCCTTTGGGCTGGTACCGGGAATCTGTTTCTATGGAGCAGCGGAAGCGCTCGAGAGTCGTCGAAGTCGGTTTTGTCGCCGCCCTGATGGTCGTCGCCGCGATGGTGGTCGCCGGACCGGGGGCGCATGCCCTCCACGGCCCGACCGGCGCCGGGGTCACCGCGGCCGCCCACCTGTCCGCCACCCCCACGGCCAAGCCGAACCCCGTGGACGTCGGCCAGTCCACGACGGTCTCGGCCGGGGCCGCGGGCGGGTCCGGCACCTACACGTCGTACGTCTGGGCCGGCCTCCCGAGCAGCTGCGCGACGCCCGGGAACGTCGCCTCGTTCCCCTGCGTCCCGACGGTCGCGGGGACCTACGTGGTGAGCGTCACCGTGACCGACTCGGCCGGGAGCCATGCCACCGGCAAGTTCACCCTGACCGTCGACCCGGCGCTCAACGCCGGCACGACGAGCGCGAGCGTGAACCCGGCGGACGTCGGGCAGGCGACCACGATCGCCACGTCCGGAGCGAGCGGGGGGTCCGGGAGGTACACCTACGCCTGGACCGGTCTACCGGCCGGATGCTCGAGCACCGCCGCGTCGTTCAGGTGCACCCCGACCGCCGCCGGGGGCTTCACCGTCACGCTGACCGTGACGGACGGCAACCACGCCACGGCGGTCTCCTCGTTCGCCCTGACGATCGACGCGAAGCTCGTCGTGGCGGCCTCCGCGAGCGTCAACCCCGTCGACTCGAAGACCCCGACGACGATCTCCGCGGCGGCCAGCGGCGGCTCGGGGACCTACCCGAGCTACGTGTGGTCCGGGGCGCTCCCCACCGGCTGCGCGTTCCCAACCGGTACGACCACGACGTCGTTCGGGTGCACCCCGACGCACACGGGCAGCTTCACGATCAAGGTCGCGGTCACGGACTCGAACAAGAACACCGTCACCGGCTCGTTCGCGCTCAAGGTCGATGCGAGCCTGACGGTCACCCCGACCGCGAAGCCGAACCCGGTCGACCTCGGCCAGACGACGACCGTCTCGGCGGGCGCGACCGGGGGCTCCGGCACCTACACGAGCTACGTCTGGTCCGGGACCGCCCCGAGCGGATGCTCGCTGCCCGCGGGCACGACGACCAGCTCGTTCCCCTGCAGCCCGACCAGCCCGGGGAGCTACGTCCTGAGCGTGACGGTCCGGGATAGCACCGGCAACGCCGTGAGCAACTCGGTCACCCTCAAGGTCGACCCCGCGCTGGTCGTCTCGCCGTCGGCGAGGCCCGACCCGGCCGACGTCGGTCAGGCGACCACGATCTCCGCCGGGGCGAGCGGGGGCTCCGGGACCTACTTGAGCTACGCATGGTCCGGCGCGGTGCCGTCGGGCTGCACCCTCCCCACGGGAACGGGCACGCGCTCGTTCTCGTGCACCCCGGGGAGCACGGGAACGTTCCCGATCACCGTGACGGTGAAGGACAGCACCGGTAACTCGGTCACGAACTCCGTTACGCTCACGGTCGACCCGGCGCTCAGCCCGGGGACGGTCGCCGCCAACCCGAACCCCCTCGACGCCGGCCAGGCGACCACGATCTCCACGACGGGGGCCTCGGGAGGGGCCGGCCCGTACACCTACGCGTGGACCGGGCTGCCCCCGGGGTGCTCGACCCCGGGCAGCGTCGCGTCGTTCGTTTGCACGCCGAGCGTCGGGGGTACGTACCCCGTACGCCTCACCGTGACGGACGCGAACAGCGCGACCGCGAAGGCGACCGTGACCCTCACGGTCAGCACGAGCCTGAGCGCGGGGACCGTCTCCGCGACGCCGAGCCCCCTCGACGTCGGCCAGTCCACGACGATCGCGACGACCGGAGGCTCGGGCGGGGCGGCGCCGTACACCTACGCCTGGTCCGGGCTGCCGCCGGGCTGCCCGACGCCCGGGAACGTCTCGTCGTTCGCCTGCGCGCCGACGGCGTCGGGGATGTTCACGGTGCTCCTGGTCGTCTCGGACGCCTACGCGAACATGGTCGGGACGACCCTGAGCCTCGTGGTCGATTCTCCGCTGGGCGCCGGTACGATCACGGCGAGCCCGAACCCGGCCGACCTCGGGCAGACCGTCTACCTGTTCGCCTCGGGCGGGAGCGGCGGCACGGGGAGCGGGACGTACGCGTACCTCTGGTCGGGACTGCCCGCCGGCTGCGCGGCCCCGGGGAACGTCACGTCCTTCGCGTGCGCGCCCACCGCGTCCGGGACCTCCGTCGTGCAGCTCCAGGTGACGGACGGCAACGGAGCTGCGGCGACGACCACCGTCTCGCTGACCGTCTCGCCCGCGATCTCCGCCGAGCTCAGCGCGGCGCCCCCGGTGACGCAGGTCGGCGGCTCCGTCGTGCTGACGGTCACGATCGTCGGCGGGGCGCCCCCGGTGACCTGGACCCTGACGATGAACGGGTCCTCCATGAACCTCTCGGGGGTGGCGGACAACGCCTACACATTCACGCCGCCCGCCACGGGGACGTACACGTTCTACCTGAACGCCACGGACGCTTCGGGGACCCCCTCCAACACGACGATCGTGGTGACGGTGGAACCAGCGCTGACCGCGACCCTCTCGGCCGCGCCGCCGGAGACCCAGGTCGGGGAGACCTCGGTGCTGAGCCTGGGGTTCACCGGCGGGGTCCCGCCGGTCACGTGGACCCTCGAGGAAGGCGGCTCCCCAGCGAATCTCTCGGGCGTGGTCGCCGGCGTCTACGACTTCACCCCGACCGTCCCGGGCGCGTTCACCTTCTACCTGAACGCCTCGGACGCGGTGGGCAGCGCTTCCCTCACGACCGCGACGGTCGTGGTGGAACCGGCCCTGCTGGTGACCCTCTCGGCGAGCCCCGCGACCACCCAGGTCGGGGGCATCTCCGCGGTCACGGTCGGCGTCTCGGGCGGCGTGCCGCCGATCGCCTGGACGCTCTTCCTCGGGGCAACGAACGTCACCGCGGCCGCGAGCTCGGGGACCTACACGTTCGCGCCGGGGGCGCCGGGAACGTACACGTTCTACCTGAACGCGACGGACGCCGTGGGGAGCCAGTCGCGCGCCACGGCGAGCGTCGTCGTCGCGCCGGCGCTCGCCGCGACGCTCTCGGCGTCGCCGTCGACCACCCAGGTCGGCGCGGCCGCGACCCTGACGGCCGGGACGTCCGGCGGCGTTCCCCCGATCGCCTGGACCCTCTCGGTCGACGGGGCCATCGTCGCCAACGGGAGCGCGAACGGGAGCTACGTCTTCGTCCCGGCCGTGGCGGGGACGTACACGTTCTACCTGAACGCGACCGACGCCGTGGGCAGCGTGTCCAACGTGACGGCCACAGTCCTCGTCGAACCCGCCCTTTCCGCGTCGCTCTCGGCCACCCCGGCCACGACCGACGTCGGCGTGCCCTCCGTGGTCACGCTCGGCCTCTCGCGGGGCGTCGCGCCGTACGTCTGGACGCTGACGATGGTGTACATCGCCCCGACCAACATCACCGGGAGCGTCGTCGACGGGAGCTACACCTTCCTCCCGACGGCCGTCGGGACGTACTGGTTCTACCTGAACGCGACGGACGCGGTCGGCAGCGTCGCGAACGCGACCGCGACGGTCGTCGTGGAGCCGACGCTCGCGACGAGCCTCTCCGCCAGCCCGACCACGACCCAGGTGGGCGGCTCCTCGCTCCTCACGCTCGGGATCTCCGGAGGGGCGGGGCCGGTCGCCTGGACGCTCTATCTCGGCGGGGCGAACCTCACGTCCAGCGTGCTCTACCGCACCTACGACTTCGTTGCCGGGGCGGCGGGGAGCTACACGTTCTACCTGAACGCGACGGACGCGGTCGGCATCGCTTCGAGCGCCACCGTCACGGTCGTGGTGGTGCCGGCGCTCGTCGCCACGCTGTCGGCGAGCCCGCCGGTGACCCAGGTCGGAGCGGGATGCGTGATCGCTCTCGGGTTCACCGGCGGCGTGGCGCCGATCGGCTGGACGTTGTGGATCGGCGGCACGAACATCACCGCCGACGTGACCGGAGGCTCGTACTCCTTCCTCCCTACCGCGGCCGGGACGTACGTCTTCTTCCTGAACGCGACCGATGCCGTCGGGAGCACCTCGGGCGCCACGGTGATCGTCACCGTCGAGCCCGCGCTCGTCGCCAGCCTCTCGGCGGACCGCGGGTCGATCGACGTCGGCCAGAGCCTCACGCTGACGCTCGGCGGCTCCGACGGGGTGCCGCCGTACGCCTGGACCCTGGAGATGAACGGGTCGTCGGCGAACCTCTCGGGCGTCGCGGGGGAGACCTACCGCTTCACGCCGTCCGGGCCCGGGACCTACACGTTCTACCTGAACGTCACCGACCGGGTCGGGAGCACGTCCTCGGCGACCGTGGTCGTGACGGTCGAGCCAGCGCTCGCGGTGGGGACCGTCTCGGCCGTGCCGAACCCGCTCGACGT
>DASPQN010000015.1:0-40348 GCA_035624925.1 Thermoplasmata archaeon | reverse complement strand
GGCGGGCGGAGGGCTGCCGACCGTCGAGGCGTTCGCCCAGCCCGTGCGCCGGCGGGACTCGCTCACGACCCTGACCTGGAGCCTCGCGAAGGACTATCCGGACCTGGAGCAGACGAAGGCCCTCGCCCGCGGGCTGGACGTCGAGCTCACGCTGCACGCGCCGTACTACGTCGACTTCTTCGGCTCGACCGACGCTCGCGAACAGTCGACGCGCCAGCTGCAGTGGAGCGGGGTGCTTGCGCAGGGATTGGGGGCGCGGCTCGCGGTGACGCACCTCGGGTTCTACGGCCCCGGCGACCGCGCCGATTCGGTCCAGGCGCTGACGGAGATCGCGAGCGACCTCGCCCTCTGGCTGACGAAGTTCTCCAAGGGGAAGGTCCGCCTTGCGATCGAGCCGAGCGGCCACCCGGACGTCTTCGGTACACGCGAGGAGGTCCTCGAGCTCGTCCGCCGCGCGAAGGGCACCGTCCCGGTCCTCAACCTCCCGCACTTGGCCGCCCGCGAGCGCAAGAGCTTCGAGGAGGCGGAGGAGCTCGAGCCGATCGTGCGCGAGTTCGCGCGCGCCACCGACGGGCCGCTCTACCTCAACTTCTCCGGTGTCGAGTTCTACGGCCCCGGCGAGTTCCGCCTGACGCCGATCAAGCGGGGCCTCGTCCGGTTCGACCCGCTCGCCGAGCTCCTGGCCGAACGGGACTACGACGTGACGGTGATCTCGAGCTCGCCGCTGCTCGAGCACGACGCGATGTACATGAAGCTCCTGTACGAGCGCGCGCTCACGCGGCGCTGGACCCGCCTCCATCCGTCATCGGCCCCGCGCCCGGCGGCCCGGGTCGCTCCCGGGGCGGTGGCGGCGGGCAAACCGGCCCCGGTCGCGGCGGCCGGGAACCGCCCGCGCCCGGTCGTGGTGAGCGCGAAGGCGGCGGCCGCGCCCGCGCGTCGGGAGGAACGACCCCGGACCCACGGGCCGGCGTCCCGACCGCGCCCGAAGCCGAAACGCCATCCGAGCTCGCGCCGCGGAGGGACCGGTGGCCGGCGACGGTAGCCCGTCGACGTTCGTTCGGGCGCAGCGGTACATCGGCGAACGGGTCACGTCGGCCCTCGAACGGGTCGAGCCGGGGCTGATCGACCGGGCGGTCGAGCTGCTGGTCCAGGCCCCGCAGATCTTCGTCTACGGGGCCGGCCGCAGCGGGATCGTGGGTCGCGCGTTCGCGATGCGTCTCGTCCAGACCGGCCTGCGCGCCTACGTCATCGGCGAGAGCGTCACGCCGATCGTGAAGCGGGGGGACGCGGTGTTCATCCTCTCCGGCCAGGGCGAGACGTACTCGTCGCTCCAGACCGCGAACATCGTCCGCCGCGAGGGGGCCGAGCTGATCGTCGTGACCGCGCGCCCGAGCTCGAAGCTGGCGCACACCGCCTCCCTGCTCCTCTCGCTCGAGTTCCCGGACGACCCCGAGCGGCCCCGGCTCGCCCCGCTCGGGACGCTCTTCGAGTCGGCGAGCCTCCGCCTGACCGACGCGCTCATCGCCGAGCTCGTCGGCGTGCGCGGCGAGAGCGAGGCGTCGATGCGCGGCCGTCACGCGATCATGGTCTAGCGCGGCCGGGCCGCCGAAACCTTAAGCAACAGCCGTACTCCCCCGCACGTGCCCGCGAGCCGCGAATCGGTCAACCACACCCTCGTCCCGGTCCCGTCGCGCTTCTTCGTCACGAGCGGCAAGGGGATCAACAAGACGAGCGAGCTGAACGCCTTCGACCTCGCCCTGCTCCAGGCGGGCATCGGGGAGCAGAACCTCGTCAGCGTCTCGTCGGTCCTGCCGAACGGCATCCGTCAGGTCGACCGGGTCCGCATCGCGCGGGGCGCGATCACCCATTGCGTGCTCGCCCGCCACGGCGGAGGCGAGGGCGAGGTGATCAGCGCAGGGATCGCCTACGGGTTCCGCTCGGACGGCCAGGGTGGCTACGTCGCCGAGGGCCACCTCCACGGGACCCAGAAGTCGCTCAAGGAGTTCCTCAAGTGGCGCATGGAGGAGATCGCGCACTTCCGGGGCGTCGAGCTCCGCCGCATCCACTACCGGACCGAGGAGCTCGTCATCCCCATGGACCATTACGGGGTCTGCGTCGCGGCGTGCGTCTTCCTGCCGTAGGGCCCGGGCCGGCTACAGGAGCCGGCGCAGCAGCAGCTTGTCCTCGAGCGTTCCGTCGATCGCGAGACGCCGGGTGACGAGCGCCTTCATCGGGCCGATCTCCTTCGCGACCAGCCCCTCGAACGTCGCGAGGTCGGTGGCGATCGACAGGTCGACGCGGGCGGGGGCGCCGCTGCGGAGGTTCCGGAGGTGGCCGTCCGTCAGGTCCACCGCGTAGCTGCCGGCGTCGCCCAGGCGGATCGCGATCGTCCGGGCCACCCCGCGCAGCTCGTCCGCGAGCGCGGGCGTCCGCTCGACGCGACGGTTGAACCGGTCGACGAGCGCCGCGAGCGTCTCCTCCACGGTCATCGTGCGCGGCCCTTCGCTCCGAGAGACGGGGGAGCCCCGATAACCCTTCGTGTGGTCGACCACGAGCCCCGAAGCCAGGGGGGCAGCGAAGCGGCCCGGTCGACCGAGCGGGCCACGAACCGCACCGTGACCGGGTCGGAAGGGTAGCCGCTCCCGATCTCGGCGCCGAGGCTCACGGCGAGGGCTCGGATCGCCCGATCGCGTCGGACCTTCGCGACGATCGACGCCGCCCCGACCAGCGCGTCGGTCGCGTCCGCATGGTGGCGCGCCACGACCCGGACGTTCGGTCCGGCATGGCGGGCGACCGAGGAGCCGAAACGTCGAGCGTTCGCGTCGCAGGCATCGACGCGCGCCTCTGCGGGCGCGAACGGCCGGGCGAGCGACCCGAAGAGGCGGGCCTCGAGCGCGTTGAGCTGGCCGTGGACGACGTGGCGGTCGACCTCACAAGGCGAGGCCTCCACCGAGCGGACCACCGCACACCGTTCGAGCCGCGCGAGGATCTCCTCTCGCCGTTCGGGGGAGAGCGTCTTCGAGTCTCGGGCCCCGGTCTCGGCGACGGAGGCGAGCGCCCCGCGGGCGACCGCGACCGCGCCGACGACGAGCGGGCCGATCCACGCACCGCGGCCCGCCTCGTCGATCCCGACGACGGTCGGCGGAGCCGGACCGAGCACCGGGGGCCGATGGGCCGCTCGCCGTAAAGCGCCCGCGTCGCGTCCGGCCCGCCCGGCGACGGCCCCGCGCGCTGAAAGGCTCAAATAGCACGCCCCGGTCGCACGCCCCTCTCGGCAGGGTCGCATGGGAATCTGGCAGGGGAGGTCCCGGCGGAAGCGGACCGGAGGGCGGCTGCGGCTGAACCGCAAGAAGCGCCGGTTCGAGATCGCGCGGGAGCTCCAGGTCGCCACCGTCGGCGCGGGGACCGTGAAGACCTACCGTGTCCGCGGCGGGAACGTCAAGCTGAGGATCCTCACCGCGACCACCGTCAACGTCTACGACCCGGCGTCGCGCAAGATGACCCCGGCCCGTATCGTCACCGTCCGCGAGAACCCGGCGAACCCGAACTACGTCCAGCGCAACATCATCACGCGAGGGGCGATCCTGGAAACGGAGCTCGGTCTCGTCCGGATCCGCTCCCGCCCCGGCCAGGACGGGGTCCTGAACGGCGTGCGGGTCGCGGCGCCCGAGAGCTAGCGCGCGCGGCGGGCTCGATGCCCGAGCACTTCTACGTCTATCCTGCCTACGTGGAGAAGGTCTCGCGGTCGGCAGGCCGCCGCGTCCCGGCGTCGGAGAGCCTCGGGGACGTCAGCGCGGAGGAGATCGTCGAGGCGGCCCGCCGTCTCGGCGTGAAGGCGGAGCTCGAGGGCGGCAAGCAGTACCCCCGCCGCTTCTTCACCTACGCCGGTCGCGTGAAGGTGACGAAGAAGGCGGGCACCACCAAGGCGGCGTTCCTTCGCGCGCTCGCGGGCGAGCTCCGGCGGCAGCGGGAGCGCGGGGGCCACGCGTGAGCGAGGAGTCGGCGGTCGTCTTCGTGGCCGGGACGGCCGGCGCCGGCAAGACGACGTTCGTGCGGGCGTTCGCCGACTGGATGAAGTCGAGCGGCTACGACGCGAGCGTCGTCAACCTCGACCCGGGCCTGGAGGGCGGCGAGCTGGAGCCCGACGTCGACATCCGCGAATGGGTCCGGCTCGCCGACCTGCAGGACGAGTACGGCCTCGGGCCGAACGGCGCCCAGGTCGCCGCGGCGGACATGATCGCCCTCAAGATCTTCGAGGTGAAGCAGGCGATCGAGGACGTCCGGGGCGACTACGTCCTGATCGACACGCCCGGCCAGATCGAGCTGTTCGCGTTCCGGGAGGCGTCCAAGGCGATCGTCGAGGCCCTGGGGGGGGACCGGGCGGCCCTCGCCTTCCTGTTCGACCCCGGTCTGGCCCGGAACGCCGCCGGGTTCGTCTCGCTCCTCATGCTGAGCGCCACGGTCGAGTTCCGTTTCCGTCTCCCGCTGGTCAACGTCCTCGCGAAGGCGGACGTGCTCAGCGCCGACCAGCTCTCCGAGATCCTCGCCTGGGGCGAAGAGCCCGGTCGGCTCTACGACGCGGTGCAGGCCGGGACGCCCACGCCCGACGTCCAGCTGTCGACCGAGCTGTTCCGCGCGATCGAGGTGATGGGCCCGCTCGCCGGCCTCTTGCCCACCTCGGCCAAGGACCGGACCGGCCTGGACGGCTTCTACCGCGAGTGCCAGCGCGTCTTCGCCGGCGGCGAGGACCTCGAACCGTCGCAGGAACCGGCGAGCGAGTAGCCGTCTACTCCTCGGTGAAGAACAGGCCCATGCCGGCCGAGGCGGCCTCCTCTTCGTCCTTGAGCCGGCGGTAGAGCCGCTCCGCGTCGGCGCCGCTCAGACGGGAGCCGATCGGCCCGAGGAGCTCCTCCGCCCGCTGGACCGCGGGGGCCGATCCCTCCACCAGCACGACCGTCGTGCCGGCGGGAGCGCCGAGGCTCGCGCCGTCCCGGACCTTGTGGCTCTGGCGCGAGACGACATCGTCCTTCAGCGCAGCCTCGAGCTCGGTCCTCCGGTCCGAGGGAACGGAGAAGATCGTCCAGGTCATCGGGGCGCCGACCGCGCGTCGGTATAAGGGCGTTCGTGGGCCCGGTCGACGGCCGCTCCCAGGGAGCCGGCCGTGCGCTCGGGCTTGGGGCAGCGCGGCGTCCCCCGGAGAGGACATGAAGAGTGCCGGTGTTCGACCGGCGTGTACTCCACCACGGCCGAGTCGCCGGTGCTCCTGCTCGGGTCGGCCCATGTCGTCGACCTCGCGGAGCCGATCCGCAGGACGCTGAACGACCGGGTGCTGGACGGGATCGCGGTCGAGCTCGACCGGGAACGGGCCGAGGCGCTCCTCGCTCCCGGGGACCCTGGCGGTCGTCGGGCCCGCGGGGTCCCCTTGATCGCCCGATTGTGGGCGCACCTCCAGCGACGTCTGGGGGCGGAGATCGGGGGCGGCGGGGCGGGGGAGGAGATGAAGGTCGCCGCCCGCGTCGCCCACGACCGCGCGCTCCCGCTGTTCCTGATCGACGACCCGATCCGCGCGACGCTCGGGGCGCTGCTCGCGTCGATGCCGATGCGCGAGCGGGTGACGCTCCTCGTCGGGGCCCTCGTCGGCCTGTTCGTCCCCGCTCGCGTGGTCGAGCGCGAGATGGACCGCTACGCCGAGGACCCCGAGGAGTTCGCGTCCGAGCTCCGCCGGGCGAGCCCCACGCTCGCGAAGGTCCTGCTCGACGACCGGAACGAGCACATGGCCGACCGGCTCGCGTCGTTGCGCGCCCAGGGATACGGCCGGATCGCGGCGGTCGTCGGCGATGCCCACCTACCGGGCCTGGTCGACGCCCTGCGCCGACGCGGGGTCCCGGTCGAGGCCATAGGCTTCCGGCAGCTTCGCGGGGCTACAGCACCGTCATCGAGCTCTTCGTAGCGTCGTCGACGGCCTTCTCGAACGCGGCGCCGAGCCCGGCGACCTCGGGGCTCGTGTGCTCGTCGAGTCGTCCGGCGTCGGACAGCTCCGAGACGTTCGGCGTGACGGGGAGACGCCCGAGGACGGGCAGCCCGTACTCCTGGGCGACCCGGGCGACGTGGCTCGGGCCGAAGAGGTCGACCTTCTCGCCACAGTGCGGGCAGGCGACGAACGCCATGTTCTCCACGACGCCGAGGAGGGGGACGTGGAGGTCGCGGGCCATGTTCATCGCCTTCTTCACGATGAGGGCCGCGAGGTCCTGCGGGGTGAGGACGAAGACCATGCCGTCGATCGGGATCGTCTGGAAGACCGTCAGCGGCACGTCGCTCGTGCCGGGCGGCATGTCGATGATCAGGTAGTCGAGCTTCCCCCAGTGGACCGAGCCGAAGAACTGGGTGATCAGTCGCGTGACGAGGGGGCCGCGCCAGATGACGGGGGTCTGCTCGTCCTCGACCATGAACTGGGAGGAAACGACGGGCACGCCCCCCCGCGAGCTGGCCGGCTCGATCCCCTCGCCCCGGTCGACCAGCGGGCCGGTGACGCCCAAGAGCTTGGGGATCGACGGGCCGGTGATATCGGCGTCCAGGATCCCCACGGCCCGTCCCCGACGCCGCAGCTCCGAGGCGAGCAGCGCGGCGACCGACGACTTGCCGACCCCTCCCTTCCCGCTTCCGACCGCGACGATGCGGTCGATCTGGCCCTTGTCCATGCGCTGGAGGAGCCCTCGGGGCCCCCGCGCCGGAGCTCCCCCCGCCGGTCCGTGAGCGGACCCCGGCGGCGGACCAGCGCTCGGTCCGTGACCGCTCATCGTCTTTTCACGGGGCGTTGATATATAACGGGCGGGCACGTCGCGGGTCTTCCGTAGCGATGAGCGTCGGGCGTTCGCCGGAGCTGGATGAGCTGTTCCGACCGTCCTCGGTCGCCGTCGTCGGCGCGTCGAACCGCCCGGACAAGGTCGGGACCACGCTGTTCCGGAACATCCTCTTCGGGGGGTTCAAGGGGGTCGCCTACCCGGTCAACCCGTCGTGGAAGAGCGTCTCGGGGGTCCGGTGCTACCCGGACGTGCAGTCGCTCCCGGAAGCGCCGGACCTCGGGGTCGTGATCGTGCCGGCCGCGCACGTCGCGGCGACCGTGGACGAGCTCGGCCGCGCGGGGGCGCGGGGGGCCGTCATCGTCTCCGCCGGGTTCCGTGAGGTCGGGGAGGCGGGCGCCGCGCTGGAGGCCGAGGTCGTCGCCCGGGCCGAGGCGCATCACATGTCGCTGGTCGGACCGAACTGCTTCGGCGTCTTCAACACCGACCCCCTGGTCGGGCTCAACGCCACCTTCAGCGAGTCGCTGCCCCCGGCCGGCAACATCGCGTTCGTCTCGCAGAGCGGAGCCCTCGGCGCGGGAATCCTCCGGTACGGGGCCGCGGAGGGGATCGGCTTCTCCCGCTTCGTGTCGGTCGGCAACCGCGCCGGGGTCGACGAGAACGACCTCCTGCGGTCGTTCGACCGGGACCCCCGGACGAAGGTCGTCCTCCTGTACGTCGAGAGCCTCGCCAACGGCCGTCGGTTCCTGGACGCGGCCCGGGAGGTCACCGACCATAAGCCGGTCCTCGTGATCAAGAGCGGCCGGACGTCGGTCGGCGAGCGGGCGGCGATGAGCCACACCGGGTCGCTGGCCCAGTCGGCCCGGGACCAGCTCTACGACTCCGTCTTCGCCCAGTCCGGGGTCCAGCGGGTCGACTCGCTGGGCGACCTGTTCCGGCTCGCCAAGATCTTCTCGAGCGGGCTGGAGCTCGACGGCCCGAGGGTCGTCATTCTCACCAACTCCGGCGGGCCCGGGATCATCGCCGCGGACGCCGCCGTGCGCCAGGGCCTCGAGCTGCCGCCGCTCGCCGAGAGCGTCCGCGCGACCGTCGCCGCGCGTCTGCCTCCGATCGCCACGATCGCCAACCCCCTCGATATGACCGCCGAGACCGACACGGACGAGTACCGCACGACCCTCCTGACGTTGCTCGGCTCCAACGACTTCGACGGGGCGCTCGTCGTCTCGACGCCGGCGGGGCATCTCTCGGGCGAGGCGGTCGCGCGGGCGATCCTCGAAGCGAAGGCGACGACGAAGAAGCCGATCGTGGCCTGCCTGTTCGGGCTGAGCGACCTCTCGACCGAGGTCGCGTTCCTCGAGAAGCGCGGCGTCCCGACCTACACGTTCCCGGAGGAAGCGGTCGAGGGGCTCGCCAGCATCGCGCGGTATCGGGCCTGGAAGAGCCGCCCCCGCGAGGAGGTGCGGTCGTTCCCCGTCGACCGCTCGAAGGTCGAACGAGCCCTCGCCCGCGCGAAGCAGGGCGGCCAACCGGTCCTCCCGGGGTACGCCGCCCGCGGTCTCCTCGAGGCGTACGGCGTCCGGTTCCCGCCGTCGGCGCTGGCGACCACCGTCGACGAGGCCGTCTCCGCCGCCTCCCGGATCGGGTACCCGGTCGTGCTCAAGGTCGCCTCGCCCGACCTCTCGCACAAGACGGACGTCGGCGGGGTCGCGCTCGGCCTCACCGATGCTGCCGCCGTGCGGGCCGCGTGGGAGCGGATGGAGCGATCCGTCCGCGCCGCGGCGCCGCGGGCGACGATCGACGGCTACGAGGTCGAGGCGCAGATCCCCGGCGGGAAGGAGGTCCTGGTCGGGGTGCAGCGCGACCCGAGCTTCGGCCCCATCATCGTCTTCGGGATGGGGGGGATCTACGTGGAGGCGCTCCAGGACGTCACGTTCCGGCTGGCGCCCATGCGGCCCCTCTCCGCCCAACGGATGGTCGAGGCGGTGCGGGGTTATCCGCTCCTCACGGGCGTCCGGGGGGAACCGCCGAGCGACCTCGGGGCGCTCGCCGAGACGATCGAACGGGTCTCGCAGCTTGCGGTCGAGTGGCCCGAGGTCGCCGAGCTCGACATCAACCCGTTGATCGTCCTCCCCGCCGGGCTCGGCGTCGTCGCGGTCGACGCCCGGGTCGTCCTCGCTCCGCCTTCCAGATCGGGACCGACGCCTTGAGCTCGTCGATCAGGTAGCGCGCCGCGTCGAACGCCTCGGCCCGGTGCGGGCAGGAGGCGCCCACCACCACCGCGACCTCGCCCACCGGCACCCTACCGAGCCGGTGCCACAGCACGAGCCCGCTCGCGCGGAACCGACGGCGGGCGGTCCGCTCGATCGACCGGAGCTGCGCGAGGGCCGGCACCCGGTCGACCTCGTACTGGAGGGCCACGACCGTCGAGGCGCCGTGCCGGTCCGGCCGTACCCGCCCGGCGAAGACGACGACCCCTCCGCCCGGGCGGGCGGCGAGCCACGCCTCCGCGGCGGCGATCGTGAGCCGTCTCCGGGTCAGTCGGACGACCATGTCGGGCCCCCTCGGGCCGGGCGTGCCGGCGCCGTCACGGTGCGGGGAAGCGTCGGCCCAGCGCTTCTTCTAGGCTCCGTACCGTCCGCTCCTCGCTGGCCGCCCCCCACGAGGAGCCCTGCAGCTCCGGAGGGTCGATCCACCGGGACGGGGCCCGCCAGCCGAACGTCTCGAAGAACTCCGCCCTCCACGCCTCGGGAAGCGGGACGTCCCCGGACGGTAGCCCGATCCCGGCGAGCGGGTAGGCGGTCCTCGCGAGCGTGCGGGCCACGTTGCCGGGGTCGTACCCCCCGCCGCCGGTGACGACCAAGCGTCCTCCGAACTCCCGGGCGAGCGCGAGGAGCAGGCGGTCGACCTCGGCATAGCCTGCGGGGGTGTACTGGAGCTGGGCCAGGGGGTCCCCCCAGTGACCGTCGACCCCGTGCTGGACCACCACGAGGTCGGGGCGGAACTCCCGGAGCAACGGGGGGACCAGGCGTTGTGCCAGCGGGACCAGGGCCTCGTCCCCCGCCCCCGGGGGCAACGGGACGTTCACCTTCAGGCCCGCTCCGTCCCCGACGCCGGTCTCCGTGACCCGGCCGGTGCCCGGGAAGAGCGTGCGCCCGTCCTGATGGAAGTCGATGTCGAGCAACCGTCCCACGCCGTAGAACCCGTACATGACCCCGTCGCCGTGATGGACGTCGATGTCGATGTACGCGACGCGGCTGCCCGACTCGAGCGCTGCGGCGATCCCGACCGCCAGGTCGTTGAAGATGCAGAAGCCGCTGGCGTGATCGCGGTGGGCGTGATGGAGCCCCCCGGCCGGGGCGAAGGCGATCCCGCCCTCGTCCCGGACGAGGCGGACCGCCCGTGCCGTCCCCGCGACGATCCGTGCCGAGGCCTCGAAGCACCCGGGGAACGCCGGGGTGTCCCCCCCGTCGAGGGGTCGGCGGCTTCGGCTCGCCCCGGCCGCCCGGATCTGCTCGAGGTAGCCGGCGTCGTGGAACGAACGCAGGGCCGTGAGGTCGGCGGGTTCGACCGCGCGCTCCCAGGTGATCGCGGCACGCTCGCCCGTGGTGAGAGCGGCCTCGAGGAGATGGACGGCCGATTCGCGGCTCGCCTCGTTGAACGGGTGGCCCGGTCCAAAGTCGTACGACCGGAACCTCGGGTCCCAGACGACGGTGAGGCCGGCCGCGGTCATGGCGTCGTCCCGACGCGGGACATCCCGCCTTGCGCCCATGGGGCTTGCGGCGGGAGGACGCGAGGCCCCACACCCCCACCCGGTCGAGCCCGGGCGCGGCCTGCGGCACGGGCGACCCTCTCGGACCCCAGCGAGCTCATGGACAATGCGACCGAAGCCGACGGCGGACGCCCCGGCAGTACTCAACACCTCGGGAGCCGTCCTGATGTCCCCGTCGCTAGGCAGCCTACCTCCGGCCCCGACGCGGAGACCCCCCCCGCTGAGGGACCGCGCCGTCGGGCCGGCGCGCCGAGGGCGGCCGTTAGCCCTTCGTCGTCGGCGCCGGGCGGTGGAAGCTCACCGTGAGCCGGTAGCTCCCCTCCTCGATGACCGTCTCCACGGGGAGGCCGATCTTGTGGAGCACCTTCATCGCGGCCAGATTGTCGGGAAGGATCTCCGCGACGAACCCTTCGACGCCGCTGTTGCGGGCGATGCGCGCCAGGTAGCGGATCAGGAACGAGCCGATCCCGCGCCGCTGGTAGTCGTCCCGTACGACGTAGGAGACCTCGGCGATGTTGGTCGAGCGGTTCATGAAGTAGCGACCGACGCCGATGATCTCCTCCCGCTCGGGCTGCTGGGGGTCCTCCAGGACGCCGACGATCGCCATCTCGTTCGAATAATCGACGTGGACGAAGTGGACGAGGCCCCGATGGGGCATCGACCTGAGCGACTGGAAGAAGCGCTGGTAGATCGTTTGCTCGGAGAGCCGGTAGAACAGGTCCTTCATGAGGTCCTCGTCCGTCGCCTTGATCGGTCGGAACAGGACGCGGAGACCGCCCGGGAACGTGTGGCTCGTCGTCCACTGCGACGGGTAGACGACGCCGATCTCCGGGACGTCCTCCGGGATGAACTTCAGGCGCTTGGCCTCTCGGATCAGGTCGGGGCGGAAGTCGGGGTGGGCGATCGAGATCAGGGCGAGGGCGCGCTCCTGGATCGTCCGGCCGTGCAGGTAGGCTATCCCCCACTCGGTCACGACGTAGTGGACGTCCCCCCGGCTCGTCACGACGCCGGCGCCGGGCTTGAGCTGCGCCGTGATCCTGGAGACCTTCCCGTCCGACGCCGTCGACGGGAGCGCGATGATCGGCTTGCCGCCCTTGGACCGCGCGGCCCCGCGGACGAAGTCGACCTGGCCCCCGATCCCCGAGTAGAAGTACGCCCCGAGGCTGTCCGCGCAGACCTGGCCGGTGAGGTCGACCTCCAGCGCGCTGTTGATCGACACCATCCGGTCGTTCTGCGCGATCACGAACGGGTCGTTGGTCAGCGAGACCGGGTGGAACTCGATGAACGGGTTGTTGTCCACGAACTCGTAGAGCTTCTTCGACCCCATGCAGAAGGCCGCGACGACCTTGCCTTTGTAGAGCGTCTTCTTCATGTTCGTGATGACGCCCTGCTCGACCAGGTGCATCATCCCGTCCGAGAACATCTCCGTGTGGATCCCGAGGTCTTTCTTCTCCTTCAGGTAGTAGAGGACGCTGTCAGGGATCGTCCCGATCCCCATCTGGAGCGTGGAGCCGTCCTCGACCAGGCTCGCGATATGCTTGCCGATCACCCGGGCGATCTCGTCCGGCACGCCGACCGTCGCCTCCAGGATCGGATAGTCCACCGGGATGAGGTAGTCGATGTCGTCGACATGGAGGAACGAGTCCCCCAGCGCGCGCGGCATCTGCGCGTTCACCTCCGCGATGACCGTGTGGGCGGCTTCGGTCGCGGGCTTGACGACATCGGTGCTCACGCCGTAGGAGCAGTACCCATGCCGGTCGGGAGGGCTGACCTCGATGAGCGCGACGTCGATAGAGACCCGGCCCCGCTCGAACAACCGCGGGATCTCGCTCAGGAAGATCGGCGTGTAGTCCGCCCGTCCCTGGGCGACCGCGTCCCGGACGTTCGGGCCGATGAAGAGGGCGTTATGGCGGAAGTTGTCGCCCCACTTGGGCTCGACGTAGGGGGCCACGCCCAGAGTCATGATGTGGACGATCTCCGCGCCGAAGACCGCCTCCGCACGTTTCACGAGGGCCTGCACCAGCTGCTGAGGTTCGGCCGCCCCCGAGCCGATGAAGATGTGATTCCCGCTCTCGATGGTGGCCACGGCATCGGCCGCCGTGCGCACCTTCTCCTTGTACCGGGCGACCCATTCGGGCGGTGCCGGGGCGTCCGGGCTCACCATGACCGCACCCTCCCCTCGCCCGCGGGATTCCCCGGCCGCGGCGTCGCGAGGCCCGGGACCGTCGGTCCGTCACCGCGCGTTCGGTGAACGGCCCGCCGGTCGTGCACGCGACGCCGAGCCGGCCGGGACCTTATTCCTGTTTCGTCAGTCACGACCGAGGGCCGACGCGCCCGACGACATCGCCCGGCCCGAAGCGAGGGCAACGGCAATGCGCCAGCCGTCCCGGGAGGCGGGTCTCGGGTGGGCTCCGGGCACGCCGCGGGTCGAGGGGAGGGACCCCGGTCCGTCCCGTCGTGCGTCACTCCTTGCCGCCGAACTCCTTGATGTCCGCGGGGCCGGCCTTGGCCGCGACCTTCGCCTTCCCCTGGACCTGGACGCGGATCTGCTCGACGATGTCGGGGTTCGCGAGGGTGGTGGTGTCGCCCACGTCCATGGTGTTCGAGATGGCGGCGAGCACGCGGCGCATGATCTTCCCCGAACGGGTCTTCGGCATGTCCGGCACGAACCGCACAGCGCTCGGCCGTGCGATCTTCCCGATCTCGCTCTCGATCGCGTGGACGATCTTCCGCTCGAGCTCGGGGCTGGCCGTAGCTCCCGGGCGGAGCGTCACGAACACCTCGGGCACCCGGCCCTTGACGTCGTCCGCGATCGGCACGACCGCCGCCTCCGCGACCTCGGCCACGGTGAGACACGCCGACTCGATCTCCTTGGTCCCGAGCCGGTGGCCCGCGACGTTGATGACGTCGTCCACGCGGCCGAGGATCCGGTAGTAGCCGTCGGCCGCCTGCACCGCACCGTCGCCGGCGAAGTAGGGCCAGTCCCGCCAATCCTTGCTGGCGGGGTGCTTGTTGTACTTCTGGAAGTAGGTCTTCTTGTACCGTTCCGGGTCGCCCCAGATCGTCGTCATCAGCCCCGGCCACGGGTTGCGGATGCAGATGTTCCCCGCGCGGTTCGAGCCCGGCGGGATCTCCTGGCCGTTCTCGTCCATGACCATCGGGTGGATCCCCGGTACCGGCGGGCCGGCGCTCCCGGGCTTCATCCGGTCGATCCCGGGTTTGGTCGAGAGCAGGACGCCGCCGGTCTCGGTCTGCCACCAGGTATCGGTGATCGCCGCCTGGCCGTGTCCGACCGTGTGGTAGAACCACAGCCAGGTCTCCGGCTCGATCGGCTCGCCGACCGTGGTCATCGTCTTGAACCGGAGCTTGTACTTCTTGGGCTCGTCCGGGCCGAGCCGTCGCAGCTGCCGGATCGCGGTGGGGGCGGTGTGGAAGATGTTGACCCCGAGCCGTTCGGCGATCCTCCACATCCGTCCGGCGTCCGGGAACGTCGGCACGCCCTCGTACAGGACGCTCGTGCCGCCGAGGGCGAGAGGCCCGTAGACGATGTACGAGTGCCCGGTGATCCAGCCGATGTCGGCCGTGCACCAGTACACGTCGTGAGGATGGATGTCCTGGATCCACTTCGCGGTCGCGGTGACGTAGGCGAGGTAGCCCCCGACGGCGTGCTGGCAGCCCTTCGGCCGGCCGGTCGTGCCGCTCGTGTACATGAGGAACAACGGGGCCTCGGCCGGCATCGAGACCGGGTCGACGCGCGCCCCGCGGTACTTCTTCAACAGGTCGTTGACGATGTAGTCCCGGCCCTCGACGAGCTTCGCGGCGGATTGGTACTTCCCGGGGTGGCGCTGCCAGATCAGTACCTTCTCGACGGTCTGGCCTTCGGCGCTCGCGGTGGTGACGGCGAGGTCGGCCGCGGGTCGATGGTCGAGGAACTTCCCGCTCCGGTAGTAGCCGTCGATGGTGACGAAGACCCGGCTGCCGGAATCGGCCGCTCGCCGGCCCGCGGATTCGCCGCTGAAACCGCCGAAGACGACGGTGTGGACCACGCCCAGCCGGGCGCAGGCCAGCATCGTGATCGGGAGCTCTGGGGTCATCGGCAGGTGGATCGTGACCCGATCCCCGGCCTTGAGCCCGAACTCGTCCCGGAGCAGGGCGGCCATCTCGTTGACGCGGACGTACAGGTCCTGGTAGGTGATCGCCACCGGCGCCTCGTCCTCCGGCTCGCCGACGAAGATGATCGCCGCCTTGTTCCGGTACTCGTCGAGATGGCGGTCGATGCAGTTGTAGCTCGCGTTGAGCTTCCCGCCGACGTACCACCGGTAGAACGGGGCGTTGGACGCATCGAGCGTCGTCGTCCACTTTTGATCCCAGGCGAGGAGCTCCCCGAACTCGCGGAAGCACTCGGGGAAGCGGTCGAGGGAGAACCGGTCCATGACCTTAGGGTCGGTGAGGTTCGCCTGCGCGACGAACTTCGCCGGTGGGGGGTAGGATTCCTCCTCCTTCCAGTGCACGGCGATCTCGGCCTCACTGAGGCTGGAAGCCTCCTCACCCTTCTCGAGTTTCGATGCCGTGCGCGCCATCTAAGGACCTCGGGGTGTTTCAGCGGTGGACGGTATTTACTGCCATCGTGGGCCGCCGTTTACGGGGTTGCGCCCTCGCCGTTTGCCGCCGCCTCCGGCCACCCGACCCCCGCCGACTCGTCGGCCGGTCTTCGCCGATTCGTTCCTGAGACTTGACGAACCTCCTTTCTATCACGGGTACGGTGGCCGCGCCGTGTCGGCGTCGAATTCCTCCGAGCCGGTGAAGGAGCCGTTCTGGGCGCCGGCGAGCGTCGTGGGGCTCTCGGGCTTCGGCATGACCACGATGCTCGCCGGGATGTCGATCGCCTCCAACGGCCCCAATTGGGGCGTCGCGAACGGGGCGGTCTTCCCGATGGCCCTGGCGTTCGGGGGGAGCGCGCAGTTCGTCGCCGGCATGGTCATGATGCGTCGGGGCGAGATCTTCCCCGGGTCGGCGTTCATGGGCTTTGGCGCGTTCTGGTGGGCGTTCACGCTCCTGGCGAACGCGCAGTTCTCCACGTTCCTCGGAACGCCGGGCCCTTACGGTATCATGTGGTTCATGATCGTCTGGGCGATGTTCACGCTCTCCTTTGCGATCAACGCGCATCATCACGGTCCAGCGCTGACGTTCGTGTTCTGGAGCTTGCTCGTCGCCTTCGTCCTCCTCGCCATCGACTACGGCACGGTCGGCCCCGGGAAGTCGCTCGGCAACGGCGTGTGGGAGGCGACCGGCATCGTGACGTTCATCTGCGGGGCCGTCGCGTGGTACACCGCGACGGGGATCATCACCGCGGCGCACCACGGCGGGAAGAAGGTGCTCCCGTTCTAGGGACGCCCTCGTCCTCCGGGCTCGGCCCGCTCGGGCGGGGACCGCCCGCGGCTAGCCGCCTCCGTAGGGCGGATGGACCGCGAACTCGTCGCCGGGCCGCACGGTCTCGTCGAGGTCGGTGAGGTAGCGATCGTTCCTCAGGAACCGGCTCATCCGGAGCGTCGGACCGAGCTTGGGGAAGGCGGTCTCCAGTGCCGCGACGAGCTCCCGCGCGGGGAGCCCCTCGTCGGGGACGGCCCAGGGGAAGGTCGCCCGCCCCACGGCGACCCGGGCGCTCGCGAACAGCCGTATGCGAACGGGGCGGGTCATCTGCAGTTGACGTACGATGAGCCCCGTAACGTTTGCCTTGCACCCATGCCGATTAATAGACGCCGAAGCTGTTTCGTGCGATGTCCGAGATCTCGGTGCGCGTCGGCGGACAGGCCGGCGACGGGATCGCCTCGATCGGCGAAGCGATCGCCCGGTGCTACTCCCGGCTCGGCCTCCATGTGTTCGGCCTCAACGCCTATCAGTCGATCATCCGGGGCGGCCACGTCTGGTTCAAGGCGCGGGCCTCGGACCGGCCGATCTTCTCGCAGGGCGAGGGTACGGACATCCTCTATGCGCTCGACCGGACGACGGTCGAGATCCATGCTCGCGACCTCCGGCGCGGGGGGACGGTCGTCCACGACCCGGAGAAGTTCGCCGTCGAGGCGAAGGATCTCCCCGACGGGGTCCGGGTCCTCGGCGTCCCGACCCTCGAGATCGCTCGGAAGTACACGAGCCAGTCGATCCTCCAGAACGCGGGCGGGATGGGGGCGACCGGCTTCCTTGCCGGGATCCCGCTCGACGTGCTGCAGGGGGTCCTGTCGGATTCGTTCGGTCGGAAGAAGGGCGACGTCGTCGACTGGAACCTCGGGGCGAGCGCGGACGGCTATCGGTACGCCGAGGGCCATACCACCGTGCACGACCACGCCCTCGTGAAGCACGGGCCGCCGAAGCTCCTGATGACCGGCAACCAGGCGATCGGCCTGGGGGCGGCCGCCGCCGGCCTCAAGTTCCTGGTCCAGTACCCCATGACCCCGGCGACCTCGATCATGCACTGGCTGGCCGCGCACTCGCGGTCCCTCGGGATCGTCGTCAAGCAATCGGAGGACGAGCTCGCCTCGATCAACATGGCGATCGGCGCGTCGTATTCCGGCGTGCGGGCGATGACGGCCAGCAGCGGCGGGGGGTTCGCTCTCATGACCGAGGGCCTCGGGATGGCCGGGATGGCCGAGGTCCCGGTCGTCGTGGTCGATGCGGCCCGGGCAGGGCCCTCGACCGGTCTGCCGACCAAGACCGAGCAGGCCGACCTCAATCTGATGCTCGGGGCCGGTCAGGGAGAGTGGCCGCGGGCGGTGCTCGCCCCCTCCAACCCGGTCGAGGCGTACCGCCTCACCGCCCTCGCGTTCCACCTCGCCGAACGGTGGCAAACCCCGATCCTCGTCCTGACGGACTTCCACCTCGCGGAGGCGATGGAGGGGGTCGACCGGGAGGCGATCGACGTCCCGTCGCCGGTCCCCTCGCTGTTCACGGTCGAGCCGAACGGCCACGATTACCACCGGTACCTGGACACCCCGACCGGCGTGTCGCCACGAGCGTTGCCGGGCCAGCCCGGCCTCAACCACATCGCCTTGTCGGACGAGCACGACGAAGCCGGCCGCGATGTTTCGGACATCCTCGCGGGACTTCCGGCCGCTGTGGCGGTGCGGCAGAAGATGATGGACAAGCGGATGCGCAAGCTCAAGGGGCTCGCGCAGGAGTGCCCGCCGCCGGTGCTCGAGGGCCGCGCCGACGCCCCGCTCACCTTCGTGGCGTGGGGCTCCACGGTGGGGGCGGTGCGCGACGCCAGGGCGACCCTCGAGGAGAAGGGCAAGGCGACGAACCTGCTGCGGTTCCCCACCCTCTACCCGCTCGATCCGCACGCCGTCCGGACGATGTTCGCGCGGACCCACAAGACCCTCCTGGTCGAGGGGAACTATTCCGGCCAGCTCGGCCACCTCCTCCGGGCCGAGGCGGGCATCGACCTTCCGCACACGTTCCTGAAGTACGACGGAGAGCCCTTCTATCCGCAGCAGATCGTGGAGCGGGCGATGGAGGTGTACTGACCATGGCGGAGAGCGCGGCCGCACCGATCAGCCTCCCCTCGACGACCCAGCTCCCCGTGGTCGGCAAGTCCCAGACGAAGCCGACGTGGTGCCCCGGGTGCGGCGACTTCGGGGTCGTGGCGTCCATCGAGATGGCCTTGAAGCGGCTCAAGATCCCGAGCAAGGATGTCGTCATCGTCTCCGGGATCGGCTGCTCGTCGAACCTCCCCCACTTCCTGTCGTCGTACGGCTTCCAC
Source organism: Thermoplasmata archaeon (assembly GCA_035624925.1). Taxonomy (GTDB): domain Archaea; phylum Thermoplasmatota; class Thermoplasmata; order Lutacidiplasmatales; family UBA184; genus Lutacidiplasma. Next base: position 22,026 of record DASPQN010000015.1, on the reverse strand, counting down.
GGGATCCACGGGCGCGCGATACCGCTCGCCGAAGGGATCCGGTGGGGCAACCATGGCCTGACGGTCGTCGCGACCGGCGGGGACGGGGACGGCTTTGGCATCGGCGTGGGGCACCTCGTCCACGCGATGCGACGGAACGTCAAGCTGACCTACGTCACCATGGACAACCAGATCTACGGCCTCACGACCGGCCAGGCGAGCCCGACGACGACCCTGGGTCACAAGACGAAGTCGACCCCGACCGGGGTGATCGAGAACCCGCTCGACCCCGTCGCCCTCGCGCTCGCGAGCGGCGCCACGTACGTGGCGCGGGGCTTCTCGGGCGACGTGAAGCACCTGACCGACCTCGTCGCCGGCGGACTCCAGCACAAGGGGTTCGCGTTCGTGGACGTCTTCTCCCCCTGCGTGACCTACAACAAGATCAACACGTTCGACTTCTTCCGCCAGCGGGTCTACAAGCTCGAAAGCTCCGGTCACGACCCGTCGGACAAGGTCGCGGCCTGGCAGCGGGCGCTCGAGTGGGGGGACAAGATCCCCATCGGGCTCCTGTACCGGGCGGAGCACCCGACGTACGAGGACCTCGAGGAGGTCCTGCACGAGGGTCCGCTCGTGCACCAGCGGGCGGGGATCGCCGATCTGTCGAAGGTGCTGGACGAGTTCGTCTAGGGCCGGTCGGGCGCCCCTAGGCGCCGCACGCCGGCGTGCCAGGTCGACAGGCGGAGGCGTTGAAGACCCACGCGTCCCCCTCGTGCCAGACGACCGGGAACGTCGAGGTCGAGTTCGTCTCGGCACTCCGGAGGGGGGCCGCCCAGAACGCCGGCCAGAGCACGGTGTTGTTGCCGGTGACGACCACGAGATCGACGTCCAGCGCGGCGAGGGCCTCCCGGCCGGTGACGTCCAGGGTCCCGTTGGTCAACTCCTGGACGACGCGGTCGAACGACGCGTTCACCCGGGACCAGCCGGGCGCCATCGGGTAGAGGAGGACGATCCCCCGGGCGTACCCGGGCAGGAACTCCCCCGCGCTCCCGGGCGCCACGAGCACCCGGGCCCCCGGGACGAAGTGGGACCCGGCGTAGTCGAAGAGCGCGAAATCCGCCGCCGAAACGTTACCAAAATCCGTGTAGGTCGTCGAGAGGACGGCGCCGAGGGAGGTCGGGGTGAGGACGACGGCAGGGACGACGACGACGATGGCGAACGCTACCGCCGCGAACGCCCGCGGCGACGTCCCCGGGTCACGAGCCCCCCGCCCCCCGTCCGTCCGGACCGGTCCAGGCGGTCCGGTGTCGAGCCGAAGGAACGCCACGGCCAGCGGTACCGCGGCGACGAGCCCGAAGACCGTGAACAGCCAGAGCGAGACCTCCTGAGCGTTGGAGAGGAACGCGAACACCCGGACCGGCGAACCCGGAAGGCCGGCCGCCAGCTGGACGAGCAGCCAGGCGACGAGGGAAACGGCGGTCGCGATCACCCAGCGGGAGAACGTCGCGTAGGCGTCCTCTCCAACCGGTTCTGCCGTCCGCCACAGGAGCACCACCGCTCCCAGGACGAGGAGGACGGCGAGCTCGAGCCGGACCCACGGTATCGGGGAGAGCTCGATGTCCCCGCCGCGGAACAGGAACGGGTCGATGCTCCCCACGACCTGCGACAGTCCGATCCCGACCGGCACGTTCGAGGGGGCGGTCAGGGCCCCCGCGAGCGACGACGGATTCCCCCGGGCTGACGCGAGGACGTAGAGCGACGGCACGCCGGCCGCGAGCGAGGCGACGACCGACGTGGCCCACCGCGCGAACCATCTGAGCGCGCGGCCCCCGTACCAGGGCCGCCGGCTCAGCCCCAGCAGGACGAGCGCCGGCAGGAGCCATTCCGCTCCGACGACGTTCATGACCGCAGCGTACCCGAGCAAGACGCCGAAGCCTACCGCGTCCGCGAGGGACGGGAGGTCTCGGGCGAACCAGACGGTCGATTGGGCGGCGAGCAGCATCACGAGGGGGAGCGCCAGCACGAAGTCGTTGCTCCCCCCGACGAGCGCCCGGGTCGAGGGACCGAGCCAGGCCAGAGCGATCGCGAACGCCGCTCCCGCCGGGGGGCTGCCGATCAGCCGTTTGCCGAGCACGTAGCCGGCGAGCGGGGTCAGTCCGAGGAACAGCGGCGTGACGAGCAGCGAGGTCCGGGCGGCCGGGAGCCCGAAGTCGACCTGCGCCCAGGCCAACCAGACGGTCGTTCCCTGGGGGTAGAGGATCGCAGCGGACCCGTACGGGTGGAACGAGAGGGGCACGCTCCCGTGCTGGAGCAGCAGCGCGACGTACGTCGTAAGAAGGGACGAGTCGTACGTGTTGCCCGTCCCCACCGGGACCGCGACCGTGACCTCCACGAGGTAGAGGCCCAGCGCCGAGACGAGGGCGAGCAGCGCCCACCGGTTCGCGAGCCCCTCGAGGAGCCGTCGGACCGCTGCCGGCGTCCCCCGGCGCCGACGCAGGGCCGCGGCGCGGCCGAGGACGACCAGGCCCGCCGCCACCGGGAGGCCCACGACCACCGGGCGGACGAAGGCCCCTAGCTCGAGGGCGGCGACGAGGTACATCACGGCCCCGCCCAGGTACAGGTCGAGGACGAGCAGCTCGATCGGCTCCCGCGCCCGCCACAACGCCACCCAGCGCGCCGTGGCGCCTCGGAGCGCCTCGCCGACGACGGCCGCGCTCAGCGCCCAAAGCAGGAGGCTGACCGCCCAGAGTCCTCCCGGTGGCCCGGGGACGCCCACGGCGCGGCGAGCGTCGTGAGGGTTAAAGACCACGAGGGAGGAGGAACCGGTCACCCGGACCTACCGTTCGCGCGCGGGGCGCCCCCCTCCACCCGCCCCCACGGCACGCAGGGCCGCCGGGCGATCCGCAGCACCGGCGGTATCCTTATCTCGGCGGAGGACCCCTGCAGATTCCCAAGGGTGGCCGCCGTGTCGGGGGACGATCGACGCCGTACGCTGCGGGCCGTGCCGCTGACCTTGGCTCTCGCCATGCTCGCGGTGGTCGTGCTCGCCGGACTGCTCCCCGACACCGGCGTCGTCAGCGCGTCGTCGAACTGCACCTACGGCAAGTGCCCCGCCGCTACCCCGTTCCCGCTCTGGGCGGTGAGCGCCGCGGTCGTCGTCGTCGTCGTCGCGCTGCTTCTAGCGCTCCTGCTGCTCCGCCGCAACCGCCGCCGCCCCCCGGCAGCCTCCTCGTCGCAGGAGGGTACCGTCGGGTCGGGCACCGCGGCCGCGGCCCCCGCCGAGAGCTGGACGCAGGATCAGGACGGGACCGTGCCGGATTCCGGTGACGAGAGCGCTCCGCAAGGGTCGCCGGACGGCTCGGGCGACGACGGCTCGCAGTTCGACGACTCGTCGGGCGCACCACCGGCGTAGGCCGGCGGGGCCGGTTCCACCTCCGGGATACGGAGCCGGCGTGCTCCGGGGCGGTCGAGCGCCCGGTCGCCACGTATTTACCGCCGCGGAGGAGGCGGTCCCCGGGCCAGGGCCGTGGATTCGGACCAAGCGGGAAATCTGAAGTCGGGGTTCACGACCGTCACGGTCGGCACCCTGTTCCTCCTCGTTTCGACGCTCGTCCTCGTCGGCTTCATCTCCCTCGCCCGGGTGCTGATCGTCCGGACCGTCTCGACCTCCGCGTGGGACGCCTTCTCGCTCGGCTTCACGCTGACCCAGGTCCTCCTCTCGATCGGGAGCCTGGGCATCCCGGTGGCGGTGGCCCGCCTCCTTCCGTCCGCGGCCCGCGACGCAGAGCGTCGCACGGTCGTTCGCACGGCGCTGGCCGTGGGGAGCGGGGCTGCGGTGGTCGGGGGGGTCAGTCTGCTGCTCGCCGGTCCGGCCCTGGGTCGGCTCCTGGGGTCCCCCCTGCTCGGCTCCGGGCTGGGCTACTTCGCCCTCGTGCTCTCCAGCCTGATCGTCGCGACGTTGCTCGCGTCGATCTTCCAGGGGTTCGCGAACGTGACCCCGAACGCGGTCTTCCTGCAGATCGTCAACCCGGGGCTGTTCCTCGGTTTCCTTACGGTCGCGCTGGTCATTCCCCCCCACCGCGTCACGTACACGGACGCGCTGGTCGCCTACGCCACCGCCGCCGCCACCACGTTGGCGGCCCTGGTCGTGTACGCCACGCGTCGCCTCCCCCGCACCCTGGTCCGGGGCCCCGGCGAGACCGGCGCGCGGGGCCGGCTCCTGCGGCTCGCCGCTCCGCTCTGCGTCTACGGAGCGATGGTCAGCGTCGCGGGCTCCGGCGACACGCTGATCCTCGGGGTCTTCCACTTCGTCGAGGTCGGTACGTACAGCGCGAGCCTCACGCTCGCCCGCCTGGTCCAGGTCGGGATCTCCGCCGCCTCGTACATCTTCCTGCCGGTCGCCTCCGGCTTCCTCGCGCGGGGGAACCGGCGCGCCGTCAGCCTCACCTACGTGACGGTCACGAAGTGGCTCACGGTCCTCTCCTTGCCGCTGTTCCTCGTGTTCGTCTTCCTCCCGTCCGCGTCGCTCGACTTCGTCTACGGGGCGAGGTACTCCGGGGTCGTCCTCCCGCTCCAGCTGGTGGTCGCGAGCGCGTTCGTGGGCACCCTTCTCGGACCGGCGGCGATGGCCCAGGTCGTCGCCGGCCAGGCAAGGCTCCTTGCCCTCAACGCGATCGTCGCGGCCACGGCCGACGTCGGGGTCGCCCTCCTCCTCGTGCCTCGCTACGGGGAGGACGGCGCCGCGGCGGCCTGGGCTGCTGCCAACGTCCTCTACGGCGCCCTCTGCCTAGGGGAGCTCGCCGCGGCCGAGGGCTACCACCCGTTCCGCCGCGACTTCGTCGTCCCGCTCGTCGTCACGGCGGTACCGCTCGGCCTCGTCCTGTTCGTCGTCCATCCGGCGGTCCCCCTCCTGGCGCTCCCCGTGATCGCGGTAGCGATCGCGGTGGCGTTCGCGTTCATCGTGGTCGCGACCGGTAGCGTCGACGAGGGCGACCGTCTCCTCTTGGGCGCGGTCGAGCACCTTCTCGGTCGTCCGGTGCCGTTCGTACGCCGCTGGGCGGCCGTCCTGAGGCGCTCGGCCCGGTAGGGCTGGCGATCACCGGCGCCCCGACCCGGGGCCTGAGGGCCGCCCTCACGCGACGGCGAGCCCAGGCTCCGGAAGGCCGCGCCATGCTTACATAGGACCACCCGCATGGAACCACGTCGGGGACCGACGGCCCCCGGGCACTATGACGATGAACCGGAGGCGGCGGGCAATCGTGCCGCTCTCCCTCGGGCTGGGCATGCTCGGGGTGGTCGTCGCCGCCGGGCTCAGCCCGAACGCCGGGGTCGTCCGCGCGGCCTCGAACTGCACGTACGGCAACTGTGTTTCCTCGCAGCCGTTCCCGCTCTGGGCGGTCGCGTCGTCGGTCGCGGCCGTCGTCGTCGCCCTCCTGCTCGCCCTCTTGCTCCTGCGTCGCCGCCGACGCCCTGGCCAGCCCCCGTCCGAATGGGAGGGCCCGGGTGGCGGGGCCGCCCCTCCGGGCGCCTCAGGGCCCGGCGGGCAGGGCCCCTACGAGGGCGCCGCCGTCGGCGCCACGGCGGGCGCGTTGGCCGCGGCCGGCCCGGGCGCTGAATCTCCGCCGGTATGGCACGAGGGTCCGTCCGAGACCCAGGCGGAGCCGGACGTGACCTCCGAGGGGGCCCCGCAGGGACCACCGCCCCCGCCCGAGTACCTCGAGAGCCCGAGCGTTCCCGAACCGGAGCCGAGCGTCGCCCCTCTCCCCGAACCGGCCCCGCTCGCCCCGCCCATTCCCAGCCGACCCGTGGTTCCGGCCGCCGCTCCACCTCCTCCCGCTGCGGCGCCGACGGCCGGGGAGGCCGAGCCGGACATCGACTCGCTCATGGCGGAGCTGGAGAAGATCAGCGGCGAGATCCTCAAGCAGAAACCGAAGAAGAAGAACGGGGCCCCGCCGTCCCGGGCGTCAGGCGACGACTCGCCTTAGGCCGCCGTCCTCGGGGAGCTTATGAGCGCCGGGCCCGTCGTTGGGCCGATGGTGTCGTCGTCGGGACCGGTCGAGGGCTCGGCGCTGCTGGCGGAGCTCCGGGAGGCGATCCGTCGCTCCGCCGTACGCCCCCGCCGGGTCGAGGTCGGGGTCGCGGTCTCGGTCGCGCTCGGGCGCGAACGGGGTTCGGTCTCGTGCGGCGGTTGCCAGGTGCCGCTGGAGGTCGACGGGATCCCGGCCGAGACGGTCGTCCACCTCCGGGAGCCGTTCCGCCTCGTCGTCGACGGACCGGCCTCGTCGTAGCCGCGCGGTACCACGCCGAGCCGGACGATGTTCTCGCTCGTGGGTTCGGTCGCCGAGCTGATCGTCTTCGTGCTGGGCGCGATCGGCCTTCCCGGGCTGTTCGCGCTGACCACCGTAGAGAGCTTCGGGGTACCCCCGCTGCCGAGCGAGGTGATCCTCCCGTTCGCCGGCTACCTGGTCGCGGAGGGGACGTTCTCGTTCTACGGTGCGCTGGGGGTCGCGGTCCTGGGGGGCCTCGTCGGGGCGTACGCCGCGTATGCCGTCGGTCGGTGGGGGCGTCACCGGATCGAGCGGATCGCCATCGGCTCGCTGCGGCTCGAGCCAAGGCACCTCGAGACGATGGACCGGTTCTTCGCCCGCCACGGCGAGGCGACCGTCGCCATCGCCCGGCTCGTGCCGGTCGTGCGCAGCTACATCAGCTACCCCGCCGGCACCTCGCGGATGCACCCGGTCCGCTTCGGGGTGTACACGACCGCCGGGCTCGTCCCGTTCGCCGCCGCTTTCCTCTACCTCGGGGTCGTCCTTCGCTCTCACTGGAGCCTGATCGAATCGCTCTTCCGCTGGTTCGACTACGCGGCGCTCGCGGGGATCGTGCTGGCGGGGATCTACCTCTACCTGGTGCTCACCGAACGCCTCGCTCCGGGATGGCCACCCCGCCGGAACCGCCCCGCCCGCGCTCCTTGAGGGGACGAGGGACCGGCGGCGTCGGATCGTTCGCCGGAGTCTACTCGGGCCCCGGGTTCCCGCGGACGGCGCCCGGGGCGTACTCGGGGCGCACGACCGCCCCGGTAGGTCGCCCGATGTACTCTCCGGAGTCGACGATCCGCTCGCCGCCGCGCCAATGCTCGGCCGGGAAGACCACCGGGGCTCCCTCGAACGGCGACCACCCGCACGGCGACCGGAGCCGGTCCCCACGGACCCGCGACCTCGAGCGGAAGTCGACGACCAGGACATTGGCCCGGTGGCCGACGCTGAGCCGTCCGACCGGTTGGCCCAGCAGCCGGGCCGGCCGGTCGCAGGCGCTCTGGAGGAGGACCGGCAGCGGGAGCTCGCCGGCGGCGACCCTTGCGAGCAGCAGCGGCAAGGTCGTCTCGACCCCCGGGACCCCGCTCGGGGCGCGGTCGAACGGGAGGGCCTTGCTCGCGGGCGAGTGGGGGGCATGGTCGCTCGCGAGGACCGGCACCCGCCCGGCCCGGAACTCCGCCCAGAGCGCGGCCCGCTCCCGTTCGGTGCGGAGCGGGGGGTTGACCTTCCATCGGGCATCCCCGCCGGCCGACGACGAGAGGAGGAGGTGGTGCGCGGTGGCCTCGAAGGAGAGGCCCCGCTCCCCGATCCCTCGGGCGATCGCAGCCGTGGTGACGTGGGCGACGTGCAAGCGGAGGCGCTCGGGGGCGCCCAGCACGCGGGCGACGGCGGCCGCCTCCGCCGCAGCGGGGCGCGCGTCGTCCCAGGTCGCGGGGTCGACCGCGGTCGACGCCGGACGGAAACGTGCGGGCTCCTCGGCATGCACGGCGACCGGGAGGTCGACGGCCGAGAGCCCGTCGAGCAGGCTCGCGAGTTCGGGGCCGGTCGGCACCGTGTCGATGCCGGTGGTGGGACTGAGGTAGAGCTTGAACCCTCCCGCCCTGCGGCCGAGGCTTCGGAGCGAGCGCACGTCCGCCGGCGCGGCGTAGAGGAGCACGTCGACCGCGGCCCGGCCCCGAACGCGGCCCTCCTTCTCGTCGAGCCGGTCGACCGTGCTGGTCGGGGGCTCGGTGTTGGGCATCTCCCCGACCAGGCCGACCCCGCCCAGGGCCGCCCCGACGGTCCCCGTGGCGATCGTCTCCCCGCTCTCCGACGGTCCCGGCTCGCGCAGGTGCACATGCATGTCGGTCGCGGCGGGGAGGAGCACGCGATCCCCCACGTCGTGCCGGCGTGCCCCGGGCACGGCCCGACCCACGGCGCAGATCCAGCCGTCGCCGTCGAACCCGATCTCGAGTGGTTGGAGACGACCGCCGACCCAGGCGCGTCCTGCGAGGACGAGCTCCGCCTCGGGGACCGCACGCCGCTCCGCCCGGAAGCGCGGCCGGACCGGGGGGGCCATCAGCGGGCGCGACGCGGCCGGCCGTAAAGAGCGAGCGGGCCCCCTCGGGCAAGGCGTTTTGCTCACGGGAAGGCTCGCCGGGCCGTGCCGGCCCGGCGCTCGCGGACGCGAACAAGGACGTACGCCGCGAGTGGGGTCGACCTCCGGGGACGGGACCGTGCGCTCCGGGGCCTCCTCCAGGCCGCGCGGTACCGCGCCCCGGCCTCCCACGGCCGCATGATCTCGGCGCCCGGCCACTACGCGGGCCTCGTTCGTCTCGGCCGCGAGACGATCGCCCTGACGACCGACACCGTCGGGACGAAGGTCCTCCTCGCCGAGGAGCTCGGGCGGTGGGAGGAGGTCGGCGAGGACATGGTCGCGATCAACGTCAACGACCTCGCCGCGGTCGGGGCGCGCCCGACGGCGCTCGTCGACACGATCGTCTGCGGCTCGCCCGACCCCGGGGTGTTCCGGGCGATCGGCCGTGGGCTGCGTCGGGGGCTGGCCGCGGCGCGCTGCTCGCTCGTCGGAGGCGAGACCGCGCTCGTGGCGGAGATCGTCCGAGGGCTCGACCTCGGAGCGACGGCCGCCGGCTTCTTTCCGGGCGCCCGACGTCCCATCCTCGGGGAGGGGATCCGCCCGGGGGACCGTCTCCTCGGGATCCCGTCGTCCGGGTTCCACGCGAACGGCTTCACCCTCGTTCGCCGCCTGCTCCGCGAGGCGTCGGTCCGGCTGGACCGCGGCCGGCGCGGCGCGACGGTGCCGCTGGGCGAGGAGCTTCTCGTGCCGACCCGGACCTACAGCGAGGCCGTCGACGCGGTGGCCGACCTCTCCGGGGTCGTCGGGCTCGCCCATGTGAGCGGAGGGGGCGTGCGGAACCTCTCCCGGCTCCGGTCCGGGGTACGGTTCGTCCTCGACGACTGGCCCGAGCCGCCTCCGCTCTTTTCGTGGCTCCAGGACCTCGGCGGCCTGGCCGACCGGGAGATGTTCCAGACGTTCAACATGGGCGTGGGGTTCGTGCTCGTGACCCGGCCCGAACGTGAGGAGGAAGTCCACCGCCGTCTGAGACGGAACGGGGTCCGGGACGTCGTCGTGATCGGCCACGTGGCGGACGGCACTGGGGTCGAGGTCCCGGCCCGCGGGCTCCGGTACGTGGGGTACCGGTAGCCTTCGGGCCCTCCACGGCCCGGCTACGGCGGCGAGGGGGCCGCCGCAAAGAATTAGGCTCCGGAACGGGGGGCCCCGCCGTGCAGCCGCGACTCCGGGGACGGATCGTCGCCGCGAGCCTGGCGCTGCTCGCGGCGTTCCTCTGGTCGACGTACTACCTGTTCGTCCTCTGGGTAACCCCGGCGGCCCGGCCGTCGGCGGTCCTGTTCTACCCGTTCGCGAGCGGCGGCCTCGCCTACACGCTCTGGGTCGTCGCGCATCGCCACGGGCGGGCGCTCGCCCGGACGTTCGCCGAGGGACGCGCGTACGTTCGGGTCGGGCTCCTGCTCGGGATGCAGCTGTCGGTCCTGGCCGCAACGTACCTTACCGGTCCGGTCGATGCCTCGCTCCTGTCCCTCCTCGGGGACGTCGTCGCCACCCCGCTCGTGGTCGCCGCGCTCTTCGCCGAGGGGCGGGAGGAGCTCGGGATGCCGTGGTTCGTCACCGGCCTCGTCCTCAGCCTCGCCGGGGGGACCCTCGCGATCGTCGGCGGTCACGGGCTCGCCGCGGTCCACGACCTCGGCTGGTTGGTCGTCGTGGGGGTCCCGGTCACGGTCGCGTTCTACTTCGTGCTCTCCGCCCGCGGGGGGACGTCGACCCCGGTACCGGTCGTGGTCGCCCAGTCGATGGCGTGCGCGGCGGTCGGGGCCGCGGTGCTCGCCCCGTGCGTTCCGGGCGGGGTGCCGGGGATCGTCGGGGTCGGAATCGTACCGCTCGGTCTCCTCCTCGTGAACGGTCTCGTGAGCTTCTTCCTGGCCCCGCTCCTCTACTTCCGTTCCATCGAGCGCGCCGGGCTCGTCTTCCCGCCGATGATGATGACCGGGATCCCGGTCTTCACGCTGCTGCTCTCCGCCGCCGTCCTGGGGATCGCTCCGACGCAGCTCGCGCTCCTCGGCGTCCCGGTCGCCGCCCTCGGGGGGATCGTCGCCCTCGCCGCGGGGGCCCGAGAATCGGCCGCCCGCTGACCGAAGCGCCGGCGAGGGCGGCTCACTGCCAGTCGGAGAGGCTCCGGGTCGTGGAGCGCCGACGGGGGGAGGCGCCCAGGTCGGCGACCGACGAGTCGAGGGTGGTCGGCACCGTGTCGGGCGGCGGGGCCGCCGCCTCGTCCGGTCCGAGCCGCTGCTGATGGCTGCCCCGAAGGAGCGACGCGGCGTCCCAGCCGAAGACCTCGGTCACCCGGGCGAGCGTCTGGGCGACGCGCTCGGCGTAGTACTCCCAATCCGGCACCTTGGAGAACGCGCGACCCTCGACCCAGGGCTCGACCTCCTGCGGGCTCCGCCGCGAGTCGGTGACGACCCAGGCGACGCGCATGCCGGGGATCACGTCGTACCCTTCCGAGCGCAGCTGGCGGTAGACGCGCAGGAACGGCAGGCTGTCCCGGGTCGAGGCGTTGTACTCCCCCTCGTTGCGGACCGCGCGAGCGATGACCAGGCGCGCGACCGGGACCTCGTGGTTGCGTACCGCGAGGACGAGCTCGCGGGAGCGGCGGACCGCCGCGTCGGTCTCGCCCTTGAGGACCAGGTCGAAGACCTCGAGGAGCGCCTCCGACTGGAAGTCGAACGCGTCGCTCCGCCGCGTCTCGTAGCCCCGGACGATCCTCTCCTCCCGCGGCCAGACGGCCCGGCCGACGTAGCGTTTCTTCGCGCCGTGCGAGAAGAACGTCTCGTAGACCGACTGGAACTCGAACGTCGCCCCCGCCGCCGTGAACCGTCGGGCGATCCCCTCGCCGAACTCCCGTGCCCCCTCGAGGGTCTCGACCGGGGAGCGGACGAACACCGAGTCGGTGTCCGAGTAGATCACGTCGAACCCGCCGGCCTCGAGCTCGCGGATGATCGAGGTGATCGCCTCGCGCGCAAAGGCGGTGATCGACGCGCCGATCTCCTTGTTCGTGAACCGGTAGAAGCTCGATGCGAGCACGCCGTAGAACGAGTTCATCAGGACCTTCACGGCGTTCTGCAGACCGTCGTAGTAGTCCGCGACCTCGCGGGTCGGAGCAGAGCGCGACGCCTGGCGGAAGCGGTCGCGGTCCGCGAGCAGCTCCGTGAGGATCTCCGGAATGATCCCGCGACGCACGTCGGGCGCGACGAACCTCGCCCCCCCGGGCGCTTGGGTCGTCCCCTCCGGGGAGAGCGTGGTGAAGCAGAGGTTGCGCGCGACGATGATCGACGGGTACATCGCCTTGAAGTCGAGGACGACGACCCAGCGATAGAGGCCGGGCCGGATGCTGTGGACGTAGCCGCCCTCGATGGCGCTCTCCCCGGTCCGCGGGTGGTTCGGGGGCACGGCGACACCGCGCGCGTCCGCGCGAGGGATGAGCATCGCGTCGATGAACTGCGACGTCCGGCCGTTCAGGCCCTCCTCCAGCGGCATCCGGGCGACGGTCGCCATGTCCGCGGCCTTGTCGAGGACCCGAAGGCGGACGAGGATCCGCAGCGCGAGGTCGGCGTCGTGCTCGCAGTACTCCATCACCCGCTCGGGGTCGCGGCGCCACTCCTCCGTGATGTTCCGTCGGTCGACGTCGAGCTTCGAGTCCCCCAGGAGCGTCCGGGCGACGAACTGCAGGCTCTCCTGCTTGGGCCGCAGTTCGCGGCGCGCCGACCACCAGGCGTCGGCGATCACCCGGCCCGTGACCTTCCACAGGCGCTCGCCGAGCTCGCCGGCCTCGGAGCGCTCGCGGCCGAGGGCGAGCGGCCCGAGGCCGAGCGCTTTCGCCCGCTCGGCGAGGAGCGGCAGGTCGTAGCCGCCGATGTTGTACCCGGTGATGATGTCCGGGTCGTCCTCCGCGACGAGCCGAAGGAACTCGCTGAGGATCGTCCGCTCCTCGGGCGACGTCAGACGGAACGATCGTCGCGGCCTCCCGCCGCCCTCCGCGACGCCGCAGATGGTGTAGATCGTCCGCTCCCGGATCGCGTTCTCGATATCGAAGGAGAGGATCCGCAGCGACGGCCGGAACGGGTCGGCGCGCGCGATATCCTGGCCCTCGCCGGAAACGACCCGAACGACCTTCGCGACCGTGTAGCGCGCGTGCACCTCGGCCGGCTCATCCTCCGCCTCGAACCGCACGCACAGGCCGAGCCCCTTGTCGTAGAGGAAGCGATGGACGAACGGGATGTCGCAGCTGAGGACCCGCGGCTCCGTGCCGTCGCCCTGGTAGGCCTTGCGATACTCGGGGACGCGCCAGGGCCGGTGGATCGTCACCCGCACCGCGGGCCGCTCGCGGCCGCGGTAGAAGACCGTCTGCGGGTCGAGGTGGACCACCTCAGGGTCGGCCCCCAACCGCGTCCGGTCGTCGTCCGTCGGCTCGAGGAGGACGAAGTACGGTCGAAACCCATAGTACCTCGCGACGACCGCCTCGCCCTCGCGCGACCGGCCGAACAGTTCGAGGACGACCCCGTCGTCGACGGCCTGGTACGAGCCGTCGAGGAGGAACAGCTCGAGCGAGCTCACGCCCGTCCGAGCCGCACGCGCGTTAGAGCGTTTCGAGCGCCGCGCCGTCCAGCCAGGACCGCAGGGCCAGGACGTCGCGCTCCCAGCGGTCCTTGAGCCGGCGGAACCTCAGCGCGGCGGCCGGGTGGACGAGGGGGAAGAGCCATCCGGTCGGACCCCGGCGAGCGGCGCCGGCCACCGAGAGGATCGGCGGCGCCTTCGGGTCGAGGGCCGCGAGCGCCCGGGCCCCGAGCGGCACCAGGGCGCGGGGCCGAAGCAGCGCGAGCTGCCGGTCCAGGTATGGGCGACAGGTCCGGGCCGCCTGCGGGTCGAACCGGTTCGCCGGCGGGCGGCACTTCAGGAGGTTGAGGACGCCGAACTCCCCGAGGTTCGGGCCGAGCGCCTCGATCGCGACGTCGAGGAGCTTACCGGAGCGGCCGACGAACGGGATCCCCAGCCGGTCCTCCTCGGCCCCGGGCGCCTCCCCGACGAAGACCAGCCGGGGCGCGAGCGAACCCCGGTAGACGACCGCGTGGGTCCGGCCGTTCGAGAGGGGGCAGAGGGTGCAGTGGCGGATCGCCTCGGAGAGCTCCTCGAACGCGCGACGCCGCTCCCGCTCCGAGGTCGTCGGCACCGCCCACGGCGCACCGGCGGCGCGGGGCTCGTCGGGGTCGACCGGCGGAAAAGGAGCGTCCTTCATCGACGCGGGCCCTCTCGGCGGCCGGAGCCGGGAGGGACTTTAAATAGGGCGGCCCTGTGGACGGCTCCCTTCGCTACCGATGCCACCGCCGTCCGGGCTCAACACCGCCGGGCGTCTCGAACGCCTCCGCCAGCGGCGACGCTGGTCGGACCGCTACTACAAGCGGCGGACCCTGCACCTCAAGGAACGGTCGGACCCGCTGGAGGGCGCGCCCCAGGCCCGCGGGATCGTCATCGAGAAGGTCGGCGTCGAGGCGAAGCAGCCGAACTCGGCGATCCGCAAGTGCATCAAGGTCCAGCTGATCAAGAACGGCCGCCAGGTGACGGCGTTCGCCGTCGGGGACGGCGCGATCAACTTCATCGACGAGCACGACGAGGTCCTGGTCGAAGGGATCGGCGGACGGATGGGCCGGTCGTATGGGGACATCCCGGGCGTACGCTACAAGGTGATCCAGGTGAACGGCGTCTCCCTGGACGAGCTCGTTCGCGGACGCAAGGAGAAGCCGGCCCGATGAGCGGAGACCCCCTCGAGCGGCCGCCGACGGAGCCCCCTGCCGAGGACGCCGGGCCGGTCGTCCAGCGTCCGCAGCCGCCGCCTCCACCGCCGTTCTCGATCCCCCCGCTCTTCGGTAAGTACCCGTTCGAGGGGGTCGAGGTCCACGACCCCGGGCTCCTGCCGTACCTCTACCTCCATCCGGTCTACGCCCCGCACACCGAGGGCCGCCTCGCCGGGAGGCCGTTCCTGAAGGGCCGCATGCATCTCGTGGAGCGGCTCGCGAACCACCTGATGAAGGGGGGCAAGTTCACCGGGAAGAAGCAGAAGGCCCTCGCCACGGTCCGTCGGGCGTTCGACGAGCTCGCCGCGAAGGAAGGGAAGAACCCGTTGCAGCTCCTCGTGGACGCCGTCGAGAATGCCGCGCCCCGCGAGGAGGTGACCCGCCTACAGTTCGGCGGGATCTCGGTGCCCCGGGCGGTCGACGCGTCGCCCGCCCGCCGCCTGAACGTCGCGATCCGCAACCTCGCCCTGGGCGCGATCCAGGCCTCCCGTAAGTCGACGAAGCCGATCGAGAGCTGCCTCGCGGACGAGATCCGCCTCGCCGCGAAGGCCGACCTGACGTCGTTCGCCGTCGGACGGAAGGAAGAGGTCGAGCGCGTCGCGCAGTCGGCGCGCTAGGGCAGGGTCGGTCGATGACGCATATCCGGAGCGAGCTGGCGAAGGCCATCCCCGAGATGATGCGCCAGATCGACAAGATCCGCAACATCGGGATCGTTGCCCACATCCACCACGGCAAGACGACGCTCAGCGACAACCTCCTCGCGGCCGCGGGGATGATCTCGGACGAGCTCGCGGGCAAGCAGCTCTACCTCAACTTCGACGAACAAGAGCAGGCGCGCCTCCTGACGATCAACAACGCGGACGTGACCATCGTCCACGAGTTCGAGAACGAGCAGTACCTGATCAACCTCATCGACACCCCGGGGCACGTCGACTTCGGCGGCGACGTCACGCGGGCCATGCGCGCGGTCGACGGCGCGATCGTCGTCGTCTGTGCGGTCGAGGGCGTGATGGCGCAGACGGAGACCGTGCTGCGGCAGGCGCTTCGCGAGAAGGTGAAGCCGACCCTGTTCATCAACAAGGTCGACCGCGCGATCAAGGAGCTCCAGCTCACCCCCGAGTCGCTCCAGAAGCGGTTCACGACGATCATCGGCGAGGTCAACGAACTGATCCGCAAGATGGCCCCCGAGGAGTTCGTCGACGAGTGGTCGGTCGACCCGCGCGACGGCTCGGTCGCCTTCGGCTCCGGCTACGAGAACTGGGCGATCAGCGTCCCGTACATGCAGAAGACCGGGGTGAAGTTCCCCGACATCATCAACTACGTCTCCACCGGCCGCTCGCGGGAGATCGCGCAGAAGGCGAAGATCAACGACGTCGTCTTCGACATGGTCGTCCGGCACCTCCCGAGCCCGCGCGTCGCGCAGAAGTACCGGATCCCGAACATCTGGAAGGGCGA
Source organism: Thermoplasmata archaeon (assembly GCA_035624925.1). Lineage (GTDB taxonomy): Archaea > Thermoplasmatota > Thermoplasmata > Lutacidiplasmatales > UBA184 > Lutacidiplasma. Next base: position 6,358 of record DASPQN010000015.1, on the reverse strand, counting down.
CATCGGCTCGTCCGTCGGCCAGGCGATGGTCCACACCGATTCCGCCGGCCCGACGTCGTTCATGGTCACCGACATCACGATGGACCCGAGCGCGGGCGAGATCGCGACAGGGCGGGTCTTCTCCGGCCACCTCGCGAAGGGGATGGAGCTCGCGATCGTCGGCACCAAGCTGAAGAACCGCATCCAGCACGTCTCGCTGTTCATGGGCCCGGAGCGCCTGATGGTCGAGGATGTCCCGGCGGGCAACATCGCCGCCGTCATCGGCCTGTCGGACGCTTTCGCCGGCACGACGACGACGACCTCGCCGGACATGGTCCCGTTCGAGGAGATCCGCCACGTCTCCGAGCCGGTCGTCACGGTCGCGATCGAACCGAAGCGGATGGCCGACCTGCCGAAGCTCATCGAGGTGATGCGGAAGATCGCGAAGGAGGACGCGAGCCTTCGCGTCGAGATCAACCCGGAGACCGGCGAGCACCTCCTCTCCGGGATGGGGGAGCTCCACCTCGAGATCACCCAGTTCCGGATCGTCCACGACTACAAGGTCGAGATCGAGGCGTCCAAGCCGATCGTCGTCTACCGTGAGGTCGTGAAGAAGCCGGGCGGGCCGTTCGAGGGGAAGAGCCCGAACAAGCACAACCGCTTCTACTTCGAGGTCGAGGCCCTGCCGGCCGCGGTCGTCGAGGCGATCCACGAGGGCGAGGTCCCCCAGGGGAAGTCGTTCAAGGACCTGAAGACCCTCGTCACGAAGCTCGACGGGCTCGGGATCCCGCGCGAGGAGGGCCGGGGGCTCATCGCGGTCGAGGGGACGAACATCCTCTTCGACGTGACCAAGGGGATCCAGTACCTCAACGAGACGATGGACCTGATCGTCGACGCGTTCAAGGAGGCGATGAACCGCGGCCCGCTCGCCAACGAGAAGGTCTACGGGCTCAAGGTCCGTCTGGTCGATGCGAAGCTCCACGAGGACTCGATCCACCGCGGACCGGCCCAGACGATCCCCGCGGCGCGCTCGGGGATCTACGGGGCGATGTGCCTCGGCGACCGCCTGCTCCTCGAGCCGTTCCAGAAGGTGACGGTCAACGTCCCGCAGGACATCCTCGCCGGCGCGACCCGCGAGCTCCAACGCCGTCGCGGCGAGATCCTCGACATGACGAGCGTCGGCGACCTGCAGACGGTCGTCGCGAAGGTGCCGGTCGCGGAGATGTTCGGGTTCGCCTCCGACATCCGCAGCGCGACCGCCGGCAAGGTCCTTTGGGCGACCGAATCGATGGGGTTCGAGCCGGTCCCCTCGGAGCTCCAGCCGAACGTCGTCGCCGAGATCCGTCAGCGGCGCGGACTGAAGCCCGAGCCGTACGACGCGAGCTACTACTCCGGGTAGGCGGTGCGCCGCGGCGGGCGCCGTCGCCCCCCGGCGCTCCTCAGCACGGGGAGAACCTACCTGGGGCGTAGTAGGTCAAGGCGGGAACGCGCCTCACCGCTAGCCGCCCGCTGTCCGCCGAGGACCCGCGCGGACCGCCGAGGAGATGGGAACCTACGCGCAGCGTAGTATGTCGGCCCGGACCTACGTAGGCCGTAGTATGTTATTGAGAACCTACGGGTGCCGTAGTAGCTCATCGCTGGCCCCTGCAGGCCGCGACCGGGAGGGTCGGGTCACCGGGCGGACGGCCCGTGGGCTCGGGGCGGGGTCGGGGGATCGAGGGTCGTCTGACCCCCGGGCCGGGGGCCCTCGGCCGACCGCGAGCGGAGCGGCCAGGCGCCTTCGTGGTCCAGCAACCAGCGTTTCCGCCAGAGGCCGAGACCGTAGCCCTGCATCGAGCCGCTCTCGCCGACGACCCGGTGGCACGGGATGACGATCGGGATCGGATTGCGGCCCATCGCCCCGCCGACGGCGCGCGCCGCTCCGGGGAAGCCGGCACGGCGCGCGAGCTCGCCGTACGTCACGGTCCTGCCGGCGGGCACCTGCCTCAGGACCTCCCATACCCTCCGGTCGAACTCCGAGGCCGACTCCGGGGCGACCTCGAGGTCGAGGCTCGTGCGGCCGTTGCGGAAGTATTCGCGGAGACGGGCGGGCGGCGAACCCGCCCGGAACGGGGGCTTGCGGCGCACCGCCCCGGCGGGAACGCCGGTCTGCGGGGTCCCGGGCTCGACCAGGTCGATCACGCGGACGACCCCGCCCTGGTAGGCGAGGCGGAACAGCCCGATCGGGCTGGGGACATCCGCCACCTCGACGATCTCGGGCATCGGAGCGGGACGGTCGTCGCCGCTTATCTCGGTTTCAACCGGGGCCGACGCTCTCGAGCCCGGTCGAGGTGATGCGGAACTCCGCCGACCCTTCCGGACGCGAGCGGTGCTTCACCAGCACGACGCGGCGCAGCGGCCCGTCCTCCCGGTCGAACCGGAGGATCGTCTTGGCCGCGTGGTTCAAGAACGAGCCGCCGAGCGCCTCGAGAGCCCCGTCGCGGGGGTTCCGCCAGACCTGGTTTGTCAGGAGGACGGCGATCCCCAGGCCCCGGGCGGTGGCGACCAGGTCGGCGACCTCGAAGGCGAGCGCCTCGCGGGCGTCGTCCTCGTCCGGGCTGGACAGCGCGAGACGGTAGTAGTTCGTCGCGGAATCGAGGACGACGAGGCCGACGTCGCGGCGCCCACCGCGCGCCAGGGCGCACGCCGTCGTGATCGCCCTCCCCTGCTGGGCCAGGTCCTTGGGCGCGGAGAGCAGGAGCCGGCCGAGGAGGCGGTCGAAGTCGGCGCCGCCGACCGCCCGGAGGCGCTCGAGGCTGACCCCTTCGGTGTCGACGTAGAAGACCCACCGGGACGCCCGGGCCACGCGCGCGGTGAGCTCGAGACAGAACAGGGTCTTCCCGCTCCCGCCCTCGCCGTAGAGCTCGGTGACCGCGTCGGTCTCGAGCCCTCCACCGAGGAGCCGGTCGACCGAGGCGATGCCGGTCGGCAGCCGGTCGGAGGCCATCGACGACGGGAAGGGCGCGCGTCCTTTACCTGTGGCCCCCGCCCCGAGGCTCGGCGACCGGGTAGGTCCGGTTGAGCTCCGGCAGCACGACGCGGGCGCCGGGCCCGCGGAACGCCTCGGGATGCTCCGTGTGGATCGGGTAGACGTGCTCCGCGGCGACGTCCCGGACGATCGACCGGAGCTCGCCGTCGGAGGCGTGACCGCTCGCGTGCATCTGGTGGAACCGCAGCCCGAAGTGGTCGAGCCAGTTGTGCATGACCCGGTCGTCGACGTCGTCCTCGCTGAACGGCTCGCTCATCGAGTGCACGAACGGGCTGCCCTTCGGGGGCCGAAGGTCGATCATCTCCGCGAAGTGGGCGAGGTCGAGGGCGAGCAGGTAGTCCCGTCCGTGCGCCCGCACCTCGGCGGCCGACACGGCGCCGTCGAGGAGGGGTGCCTCCCATCGGAAGAACCGCCGCTTCTTGCGGGCGTAGACGGCGAGGGCCGGGTCGCGACCGGGGACCGGCACCGAGCCGGCCGGGAACAGCGGGGCGACGGCGGCGAGGAGGTAGGCGGTCCGGGGCGAGACGAGCAGGCGGCGGCCGGACTCGACCGCGGCGGCATGCAGGGTCCCCAACCGGTCGACGTCCCGGGGGTAGGTGCAGGCGAGGGCGACGCTCGCGCAGTCCGCGAGGACCTGGTCCACCCCCGTCCGGACCCCCTCCTCGGTGAAGTTCTTGCGCCGGTCGGGACCGGCCCGCGTACCCTCGATGATCAGCATCGTCGGCCGTTCGGCCGCCGCGGCTGTGAGGAACGCGTGGGTGTCGGCGGCGCGGGGGCCATGGTGACGGAAGTCCCCCGTGTACACGATCGTCCCCTCGGACGTTCGGATCAAGAACCCGTAGGCGAACGGGACCGAATGGTCGACCGGGAACGGGACGACCTCGAGACGGCCGACGCGCACCGGGGCTCGGTCCTGAAAGACCCTCCAGTCGTGCTCGCCGTACTTCATCGCCGGGCTCGAGGTCTGGATCGTCTCGAGCAGCGCGCGCGTGCCGGCGCCGACGTAGACCGGCACGTCCGGGTCGACCAGGCCCAGGTGGCCGGCGTGGTCCATGTGGGCGTGGCTGACGAACAGCCCGTGGACCTCCGGCGGTCTCCACGCGAGGTCGGCGTCCTGCAGCGCGTCCCGGGAGTAGAGGCCCTCGATGCGCGGCAGGAGGTCGAACTCGAGGAGGTCCTCGACGGGGCTGGACGAGCGCGGTTGCAGGAAGTCGATGTAGAACTCCTCACGTCGAGGCGAGAACGACGGTCCGAAGTCGAACAGGATCCTGTCGGGGCCGTCCTCGATGAGGATCTTGTTCCCGCCGATCTCCCGGACCCCGCCGAGGAAGGTGACGGTGGGACCGGTCACGCTGCGGGAGGGGCCTCGTCCGCTAAGACGCTGCCGGGAACCGCCCTGCCCGGCCCGGCCTCGGCCGGTTCAGCCGGTCCTCGCCGGCAGCGCGTAGTGGACGAGCGGGCCTTCGATGTACTCGAGCACCTTCTCCTGGCCGAACTCGAGCCCGAGGTCGTAGGCGAGCCGCAACGTCGAGGCGACCTCGTCCGGGGTCGGCGCCGGGACCACGGCGGACGTCACCTCGACCGGAGTGGCGTGCCGGTCGAGGCAGACCAGGACCGCTTCGAACCTGGGGAAGGCGAGCTGGAACAGCCGGACCTGAAGCGCCACGTCGGGGGGCGGTGGGACGGCCCGGTAGCTCTTCATCTCGAAGAATCGTCCCCGGCCGTCCCAGTAATCGGGTTGGGCGTAGACCCCGACCCTCCCGTCGATGAGGAAGATGTGCGTCCTCGGCCGCGCGAGCCCGGCGATCTCGCTGCGGCGGTACGCCCGAAGGACGTCCTGCATCTCCCGCAGCGTCTTGTCGCGGTCCGTCCTCTCGAGCGCGACCGCGCCCTCCGCGAGGGCGTCGTCCAACAGCGAGCCGGCCAGGCTCGCCATGGCCGTCTGTGTGGGATGACGCCCCTGGCGGAGGTCGTGGCCGAACTGGGTCAACGCGCCGTCGATCGCCTTGCCGATCGCCATGGCGATCTGGTCCCGCTCCTGCGGCGGAGGGCGGGGGTAGGTCCTCCGTACGATGTCGTACGCCGGGATCATGCGGACCGTCGTCATGGCCGACAGAACGGGCGGCCCCGACCACCTGCGGTCTCATGACTCCGGGGGAGGGGCCCGGGGAGACGCGGGGCGCGGCCCCCGTTAGGTTCAGGGGGCCCGGATCGTGAGCCGACGCACGATGCGGTTCTCACGGACCGAGACCTCCAGCCCCGCGCGGCGGGCCGCACGTTCCACGGCATCTGCGGCGTCGCCGGAGAGACCGCCTCCCACACCCCTACCGGAGACGGTGCACGGGACCGTGACCCAGAGCCTCCCCGCAGGGTCCCGACCACGGTAGTCGTACACCGTGAGCCGCCAGGGGCCGCCGGCCCACGGGAACCATCGCCCGCCCGTCGCCGCGTTGACGAACCTCAGCCCGCCGCGGTGGACCTCGACCCGCTCGAGGCGCCGGCCGGCCGTGCGGCCCGCGATGACGAGCAGGACCGCTCCCCCCGCGAAGAGGAGGAGGGAGACCAGCAGGCTGCCGACGTACAGCCTCGAGGTGATCCCCTTCCCCACGAGCCAGCCGGCGCCCCCCATGGCCAACGCTCCGAGCACCACGCAGAAGATGGCGTCCGGCAGGCCTGCTCGTCGGTTCGCCCTGTCGTTCGCCGTGACATCGTACGAGGCTTCCGCCCGAGACCCCGACGGCGGGTCGAGCTCCGGGATGATCCCGGGGTCCGGCGGCATCGCCCTCCGCGGACCCTCGTACCGAGCTTAAGTCGAGCGAGCCGGCCGGTGGACCGCGGTCGTCGCGGGCGCGTCGCGGACGCCGCGACTCCGCGGGGGCCGCCGGGCCGCCGTGGTTACGCTACGACTGCTCACCCTCTCCGGGGCACGAGGACTCATTCACGCCGGGGACGTCGCCGACGCCGGGAGTCGTCCTCGTCGTCGTCGGGCTCCGGCCGTCGCTCGCGGCGACGGTACGCGGGGCCGTTGGAGTTGAACGGTCGCGGCCGGTCCCCTTCCCGTCGCGGCGACCATCGTCCGGGCCCCCGGGACGCGCGGGAGTAGGATCGCGCCGGCCCCCGGCGATCGCCGCGGTCCCCTCTCCCGCCACCGAACTCCCGTCGCGGGGGTAGCGTGAACCGGTTACCGCAGGACGTGCATTCCCCGGTGACGTTCCCGTCGGGGTCCGTCGTGAACCTGAGGGGACCGCCGCACTCCCGGCACGGGCGAGAGCGTGGGGCACCGTACCGCGGGCCCCCCTCCTCGGCCGGCCCCCGTCGAGCGGGGAACGGAGCCCGAGCAAAACCTCCCGG
>DASPQN010000014.1:0-8446 GCA_035624925.1 Thermoplasmata archaeon | reverse complement strand
ACGTACACGACCGAGGCGACGACGGGCGCGGTCCAGGCGATCGTCGCCTTCGGGGCGACCGTCGCGAGGACCGCGAGCGAGACGGCCCCGCCGCCGACGAACTGGAACGTCTCGCCCCAGGGGCCCTCGCCCCGGGGCCGGAGCCGGCGCAGCGTGACCGCCCCGACCCCTTGGCAGACGGCGCCGAGGGCGAACGCCACGAGCCCCCACGGGTTCGTGACCACCGCGCCTCCGGAAGCGAGCGCGAGGACCGCGACCCCGGCGACGCCGAGGACGAGCGCGAAGCCTCGCCGTCGGCCGACGTGCTCGCCGGCTCCGAGGGCCATCACGAACCCGAGGCTCACCATCGGCGCGGTCGCGTACACGATGGACGCGACGCCGCCGGTCGCGTACCGTTCCCCCCAGAACAGCGGGAGGTTGATCCCTCCGATGAGGAGCGCCCCGACGCCGGCGGACGCCGCGAGGCTCCTCCCGGTAGGGAACGGGCTGCGTCGCAGGGCGGCGATCGGCGCGGTCACCGCCGCCGCGATGCCGAAGGCGATCGTGACGAGCAGGAACGGGTTCGCCCCCGCAAGGACGCCGAGACGGCTGACCGGGAACGTCGCCCCCCACAGGACCCCGAGGAGGACGAGTCGGGGAACGATCGACCCGGGCTCGCCCGACGGCTCGGCCACGGAGCGTTTCTCCCTCAGTGGAACTCCGGAAGGGCCTTCCCTACCGGAAGGTCGCTCCGGCTCGACCGCCGTCGGCGGCAGTCCTCCCGAACGTATATAGACGGGTGCGGTCGCCGAGGACGATGCCGTCGGCACGCCGCGCCCGGCCTCGCGCGGCCGAGGGGCCACGCACGACGCCGGAGAGCACCGCCGCGGTCCTGGCTCGACCGACGGCGAGGGCCGGGACGCTCGGCGAGGAGCCCCACGCGCACATCGTCTGCCGGGTCTGCGGTCGGATCCAGGGTCTCGACCTCACCGAGCTGGACCGACATCTCCTCACCGAGCTCGCGGCGCTCACGCCGGACGGCTGGAGCGTCGAGCGGATCGCCTACTCGCTCGCCGGGGCGTGCCGGCGCTGTCGGGAAGGTCCCCCGGCCCCCTGAGCCCGCCGGTCGGATGGTCGGTTTCGTCACCGTCCCCGCCATCGTCTGGGGCACCGGCGCACCGGAGCAGCTGAGCGGGCTCGGCGCCCGTCGGGCGGCCGTCGTCGTCGACCCGGCGGTCGCCGCCCAGGAAGGTCCACGACGCGTCCTCGAGGAGCTCGAACGCGGCGGCGCGTCGGTGACCGCGATCTCGGACCGTTCCGTCTCGAACCGGCTGGACGCGGTCGCCGAGCTGGCTACGCGGCTCCGGGGGGCGGACCCCGACTGGGTCATCGTGGTCGGAGGGGGGACGGCGATCGACGGGGCGAAGGCGGCGCGCCTTCTCCTCGAGAGACCGGACCTTTCGCTGGAGCAGGCCCCGGTCGACCTTGCCGTGCCCGAGCGGCCCCGCACGAGGCTCGCCGCCGTTCCAACGACCAGCGGCAGTGGGGCGGAGGCGAGCTGGGTCGCCGACGTCGTCGCGTCGGACGGGACCCCCATCGAGCTGGCCCACCGTACGCTCGTCCCCGACTGGGCGATCGTCGACCCCAAGTTCGCCGAACCGCTCCCGACCGCAGCGGTCGTCGCCGGAGCGTTCGAGACGGCGGCGCTCGCCTGCGAGGCGTACGTCTCCGCGTGGGCGAACCCGTTCTCCGACGCGCTCGCCGTCGACGCGCTGAAGACCGTCGTCCGTCGCCTGACCCACGCCGTGCGCTGGAGCGACGACCCGGATGCCCGGGCCGCCCTCCACTACGCGGCGACCGAGGCCGGCATCGCCCAGTCGAACGCCCAGCGGGGCCTTGCCCACGCGCTCGCCCGGGCGCTTGTGCGACCGACCGGGCTCCCGTACGCCGACCTGCTCGCGATCGTCCTCCCGTTCGTCCTCGACTTCGACCGTCCGGCCGCGCGGGAGCGCCTGGACGCGCTGGGGGAGGCGCTGCGACTCCCCGACGAGCGGCCCGCCCCGAGCGTGGCCGATCGACTGCGGCGTCTCGCCGCGAGCGCCGGCGCGCCGACCGAGCTCACCGTGGCGGGCGCCTCGGGCGACCAGCTCGAGGCGGAGACGCCCCGCATCGTCGCCGAGACGCTCCGTTCTCCGGCGGTGCTCGCGAACCCCAAGGTCCCCACCGCGAAGGACGTCGAGCAGCTCCTCGCGGCCCTTCTCCCGCGGGTCGGGGCGGACCCCGACCGAGCCCGGCGCGCCTAACGCGAGGACGCCGCGACGGCGACCGGCTCCACGACGTCGTTCGTGCGGGAGGGGGCCTCCACGGCGTGGTTGATCGCGATCTCCGCGAGGTCGGTCGCGTAGAACGCCGAGCGCTCCAGGCTCTCGAGCACGTAGGCGACCGCGACCGCGAGCCGGGCCTTCTTCGACGTGAGCTCGCGCAGGACGTGGTCCCGGTCGCGGGTCAGCTCGTGGGCGGTGTCGATCACCGCGTTCGCCTTGGGAATGTCCCGGCGGTCGAGGCTGTCGAGGGCGTCGGTCAGGCACGCCGCGGCCCGACCGGCCATCCGGTCGAGCTCCTGCAGGATCCGCTCGGGCGTCGGCTCGGTACCGAGCATCTCGACGGTGGTGGAGATCCGCACGGCGTGGTCGGCGATCCTCTCGAGGATCCGCGAGGCGAGGAGGTACGTCGAGCATTCCGGCAGGGTGAGGTCGAGCGTCGCGAGGATCCGCGCGTCGCGGAGCGCGCTCGTCACCTGCTTCTCGAGGAACCAGTGGAGCCGGTCGACCTCCCAGTCGCGCTCGACGACGTCGCGGGCGATCGACGTATCCCGCGCCCGGAACGCCGCCATCGCGTCGGTCTGCATGGCCCGGACCATCTGGTGCATCCGGCGCACGATCGACGGGATCGGCAGCGGGTTCTGTCCGACGACGTCCTGGAGGATGACCGACTCGGCGGTCTCCTCGAGGATCTCCGGTCCGATCATCCGCTGGGCGAAGTTCCGGACGACCTCGCGCGTCCGGGCGCTCATCCGCCCGGACGTGCGGATCTCGAGGAGGGGATAGCCGGCGATGTACTCGGCGATCAGACGACGGAAGAGGTGCTCCTCGTCCTCGTCGTTCGCCACCTCGACCTGCCGCCGCTGGCTCTCGGCGGGCGTCGCGGAGGCGGCGTAGATCGTGAGCGAGCCGTCGGCCCTCGGGGTGAACTGCAGGACGTCACCGGGCCCGAGCCCCCGGGACAGGACCCAGTTCTTCGGGAGCGAAACGATGAACGTCGACCCGCCGGTCTTCTGGATGCGGCGTCCGTGGAACCCTCCGCTCGTGCGCACGGCCGTGAGGCAGCGGACCTACGGCGTCTATATAGCCGTGGGCTCGCCGCGCCCGGAGCGGGCGTCGACGGCCTTTCCGAGCGCCCGTCGGCCTGCGGACGGGGCCGATAAATACGGGTCCGGGGCGTCCCCGCCGCCCGATGGTCTCGGCCCCTCTCCGACGCTTCCGCTTCGGCCGCTCGGACGTCGAGGCGCGCCCGGGAGAGACCGTCCTCGGGGCGCTCGCCCGTCGGGGATGGCCGTCGCTCGCTCGATCCGTCCGGTACCACCGGCCCCGAGGGCCGCTCTGCGGGGTGGGCACCTGCACCGGTTGCCTGGTGCGGGTCAACGGCGTTCCGAACGTCCGGTCGTGCCGGCGCGAGGCACGGGACGGCGACGTCGTTCGCACCGAGAACTCCTGGCCCGGCCCGCGCTTCGACGTCTTCGGCGTGCTGGACGTCCTGCTCCCGCACGGCGTCGACACGGTCCACGGGCTCCGTCGCCCATCCTGGGCCGCCCCGCTCTACCAGAGGGTCGGACGCCGGCTTGCGGGATTCGGCCGGGCCCCGGATCCCTCCGCCGTGTCCCGGCCCGCGGGCTCTCGTTCGCTCACCGCCGAGGTCACGGTCATCGGCGGGGGCCGGTCCGGCCGGCCCGTCGCCGAGGCCTTGGCGCGGGGTGGGGTGCGGCCGGTGCTCCTCGACCGCCGACGCACCGTTGGCCCGCAGGAGCCCGAACCCCCGTCAATCGCCGGCATCGACCTGCTCTCCGGTACGACCGGGGCGTTCCTGAGCCCGCCCCGCCCGGGAGAGAGCCCCACGTTCACGATCGTAGGGGTCGATACGGAGGACCGTGCGGTCCTCGTCCGTTCGCGAGCGGTCGTCCTGGCCACCGGCGGGTACGACGCCGCCCTCCTGTTCGAGGGCTCCGACCGTCCGGGGGTGGTCACGGCCGACCTCGCGCTCTCGGACCTCGGTCTGCCGCTCGGGCGCAGCGTCGTCGTCGGCGGGGGCCCGCGCGCCCGGGAGGTCCTCGACCGGCTCGGCGCCGGCGTGGGTGCGGTCGTCGCGTTCGGCGAGATCGCGCCCGAGGTCGTCGGCGCCGCGGCCGAGCTCGGGGTGCCGCTCTACCCGCGCTCGCGCGTCGTGCGCGCCGTCGGTCGTTCGCACGTCCGGGCCGTCGAGCTCGCGCGCAGGGACGGTGGGGGAGGGTTCCGCCTCCCGTGCCGATCGATCATCCTGGCCCACCGCCGCGTGCCGAACGCTCAGCTCGCGTTCCAGGCTGGCGCCCAGCGCTGCTGGTTCGACCGACCCGGGGCGTACTACCCCTGGACCGACGCGAGGGGACGGACCAGCGTCCCCGGGCTGTTCGCGATCGGCTCGGCCGCGGCCCCACGAGGTCCCCCCGGGCCCGCGACGGATCAGCTCGTCGCGGCCGTTCTCGGCCCGGCGACCGCACCGGAGGCTCCGGCCCCGACCGTCGGCCCGCCCGGCGAGATCCTGCCGTACTACCGGGAGCTCCTGCGCGAGCGCCGCCGCGGGAAGTGGGTCCTCTGCCCCTGCGAGGACGTCCTCCTCGACGAGCTCGAGGCCGCGGTCGCCCGCGGCTACCGGGGGATCGAGCTCGGGATGCGGTACACCGGCGTCGGGACCGGGCTGTGCCAGGGCCGCTACTGTCTTCCGGAGGCAATCGTCCTCCTCGCGATCCTCGAGGGACGCGAGCCGGCCGAGGTCGGCTACGTCACGCAGCGGCCTCCGCTCGTCCCGACGGCGCTCGGGGCCCTCGCGGCGCTGCGGGACGACCTCGCCTCCGAGGGCCGCCCATGACGCTCCGGCGACGCGACTACCGCACCGTCATCGTCGGGGCGGGCATCCTCGGGCTCTACACCGCCTATCACCTGGCGAAGGCCGGGTGCGGCCCGCTGCTGGTCGTCGACCGAGGACGGCTCTCCGCCGGAGGCTCCGGGAGGAACGGGGGCGGGGTGCGCCAGCAGTGGGAGACCCGCTCGACGATCCGCCTCGCGCGCGAGGCGGTCGCCGCCTACCGGCGGTTCGGCCGCGAGTTCGGGCACAATCTCTGGTTCCGGCAGGGGGGCTATCTCTTCCTCGCGTCTCACCCCGGCGAGCTCGAGCGACTCGCCCGCGTCCGCGACGCCGGACGGGCCGAAGGGCTCCCCGTGCGCCTCCTCGACCCGGGGGAGGTCGAGCGGCTGGTCGACGGGCTCGCCCCGGGAGCGTGCGTCGGGGGCTGCTACCTCGCCTCGGACGGGACCCTCTACCCGTATCCCGCGGTCTGGGGGCTCTACGAGGCGGTCCGCGACCTCGGCGTCGAGGTCGAGCTCGGGGTGGAGGCCGCCGGCGTCCGACGCGACGGCCGCGGGCGGCTCGAGGCGGTCCTGACGAGCGTCGGCGACGTGACGACCCCGACGGTCGTCAACGCCGCCGGCGGCTGGTCCGGGGAGTTCTCCCGGCGGTGCGGTCTCGAGGTACCGAACGTCGCGACCCGCCATGAGATCCTCGCGACCGAGCCGATGAAGGCGTTCCTCGACCCGATGGTCGTCCGGGTCTCGGACGGGCTGTACCTGAGCCAGTCGATGCGCGGCGAGCTCGTGGGCGGCCTGACGGTCCCGCATCCGGCCGGCACGCAGGCGGGGGTCCCGAGCTCCCCTCGGTTCGTCACGGCGATGGCGAGCGCGATGGTCGGGCTCCTCCCCCGGCTCGCCCACCTCGGGGTCCTGCGCGCCTGGGCGGGATTCTACGACGATACGCCGGACGGGTTCCCGGTGATCGGGGAGGACCCCCGCTGCCCCGGCTTCGTCCATGCGAACGGGTTCGGCGGGCACGGCTTCATGCTCGCCCCGTCGGCGAGCCGTCGGGTCGCGTCGGCCGTCCTCCACGAACCGACCGACCTCGACCCGAGGGAGTTCTCGCCGGCCCGGTTCCTGGGGTCGGGGGCCGCACCGAGCTCGGAGCGGCTCCAGCTCGGCTAGCCCCGGACGATGTGCGCCTTTACGCCACGCCGGGCCGGGGGTCGTCCGACCCCCGCCGGAGGTCAGCGCAGGGCTTCCCGCTTCCCGCCGAACAGGTCCCTCGCCGGGCTGACCAGGTCGAACACCTCGCGCTCGATCACGGGGTGCCCGTGGGCGACCAGGGAGGCCAGGTTCGCCCCGACCCCCGGGCCGAGCATGAACCCCTGGCCGCACATCCCGACCCCGAGCACGAGGCCCTCGACGTTCGGCGCCTTGCCGATCACCGGGCTGCCGTCCGGCGTCATCGGGTAGAGGCCGCGCCAGACCCGGCGGATCGTGAGGTTCTTCAGACGCGGGATGATCTCCACGAGGCGTGCGGCCGCGATCGGCATGAACTCGTAGGTCGACGTGCGGTTCACCCCGGAGATCGGGACCCGGGGCGTGTAGCAGAAGATGATCTGCCCCTCGGCATCCTGGCCGAAGTAGAAGTTCGTCGTCTTGCCCTCCGGTCCCGGACGCAGGTCGACCACCAGCGGGCCGAGGAACTCCTTCACCGGGGCGGAGATCCCGGCCTCGTGGCTGTCCGGCAGGATCGGGACCTCGAGGCCGGCCGTCCGGCAGATCTCGCTCGCCCGTACCCCCGCCGCGACGACGACCGCGGGGGCACGGTACTCCGCCCGCTCCGTGGTCACCCCGACGACGGTGGTCCCGCGGACGGCGAGCGACCGGACCGGCTCCCGATAGCGGTAGACGGCGCCGGCGCGTCGTGCCTCGTTCGTGAACGACTCGGCGGCCCGGAGCGGGTTGACCTGGCCGTCCTCGGGCGAGAACGTCCCTCCGCGAAGGCCGTTCGGCTCGATCCCGGGGACCAGGCGGCGGATCCCTTCCGCGTCCAGCCAGTCGATGTTCAGCCGGTGCCGATGCTGGACCGGGAGGAGCGATCGCAGCGTCGCCTCCACCCGGTCGTCGTACGCGGGGAAGCAGTAGCCTCCCTGCTTCCAGCCGATGTCCACGCCGGTCGATCCCTTCCACCCGCCGAAGATCTCGAGGCTCATCTGGCAGAGCCGGATCTTGGCCGGGTCCGAGTGGGTCGCGCGGACCCCGCCGATCGCCGCCTTGTTCTGGCCCTGACCGGACGAGGCGAGCTCGTCGATCACCAGGACGCGGAGGCCCTCGCGGGCGAGGAAATAGGCGGTCGGGTTGCCGACCGACCCCGCGCCCACGACGATCGCATCGAACTCAGGATTCGCTGCCACGGGCCACCAGGAACGCGCGGACCGGGACTTCCTGGGTGAACGGCCGGCGGACGGACGGCGTCACCGTCCTCGGGTCGACGCCGAGCTCCCGGAAGATCCTCAGCTCCAGCTCCGCGCACGTTCGTCCACCGCAGGGCCCCATGCCGCACCGGAGGGCCGCCTTGATGGCGTTCATGTCCCGGGTGCCGGTCGCGGAGATGTACGCCGCGATCTCCTCCTTCGTGACCCGCTCGCACCGGCAGACGACGATCTCGTCGTCAGCGGCGACGCCGGTACGCTCCGGGACGGTCCCCTCCTCGGGGACCCGCAGCTGGATCCCCGCGACCCGGTCCGCCTCCGACGCGGGCACGTCGAGGACGACGAGCTTGCGACGGTTGAGCGCCTTGCCGGAGAGGACCCGCACGACGTTAGCGGTCCCGACCGGTTCCCCTTCCCGGCCGGTCGTCGGCACCGCGTCGCCCGGACGGACCCGACCGTCCGGCATCTCCCACGGCACGGTCACCTTCGCCCGGGCCCCGGTCGGGTCGAGCCGACGGTCGACCAGGGTGATGGCGAGGCCGGGGCAGACCGCGAGACACTTGAGGCACCCGACGCAGTCGCCGACCAGCTTCGGGCGACCGACGATTGTCCCCTCGGGAATCATGATACTCCCCTTGGGGCAGACCTCGGTGCACGGGTTGCAGGGGATCTCCTGCTCGCACCGCAGGATCGGATAGACCCCGACCGGGCGGGGGAGCGGGTACATCCCCACGGCCGGGCCGGCTCGGCGGCCGAGCTCTTCCCGGCGGGCCCGCCACGCCTCGGGGACCTCGACCGCATGGCCCAGGTCCCGGAGGATCTCGCGCCCGACGATCCGTCCCGAGAACATCGCCACCGACGCCTCCGCGATCT
>DASPQN010000013.1:0-11781 GCA_035624925.1 Thermoplasmata archaeon | reverse complement strand
CTGGCGCTGGAGCTGCCCGAGCACCCCCTCTTTCCCGTGGATCGGGACCCGGACGATGCCGTCGCCGGTCAGGCGTCCGGAGGCCGTGACGCGGAAGCCGTTCGCGAGGGCCACGTCGATCCCGAGCTCGCGCGCGATCCGCCGGGCGAGGAGGTCGATCCCGCCGCTCACGATCGCCGTGCGCACGCCCCGGCCCCGTAACCCCTCGAACAGGCGAGCCGCGCCGGGCATCAGCGGCACGTGGTCGAGGATCGCCTCCAGGTCGCCGACCGTGAGCTCGGGGTCGTGCCGACGCCAGATCTCGATGTCCGAGCGGATGAACTCCTCGTCATCGATCTCGTTCGCCAGGAACCGGCGGAGGCCCTCCGGGTTCTTCTCCCCGAAGTGGGCGTGGACGGCCGCCCAGGAGCTCCCGACGTCGACCAGCGTCCCGTCCATGTCGAACGCGACGAACCTAAGCACGTTCCCCCCGCGCGATGGCGTCCGCCCGCTCGAGGACGTCCTCCGAGGGCCGGCTCGCCCACGCCGCGAGGTTCGCGTCGACCTGGGCCGGGCGGCTCGCGCCGAAGACAGGGGCCGCGCCGCGGGCGCGGAGCCAGTGCAGCGCGATCGACGGGAGGCTGGTCCCCGACGCCGTGGCGAGCTCCCGGAGCGCCCGGGCCCGCGCGACGATCTCGGGGAGCCGGGAGGCGCCGAACAGGTCCTGGGCGAACTGACGGACCTCCGCGGGCGGCCGTCGTCCGTCGAGGTAGCGGCCGTGGAGGAGCCCGCGGGCGAGCGGGGTGTACGCCTCGACCACGATCCCGTGCTCCCGGCAGTACGGCAGGACCGCCTCCGCGTCGTCCCGGTCGAACAGGTTGTACCGGACCTGGTTGACGACCAGTCGGGTCCCCGAAAGGTGGCGCGCCGCCTCCTCCATCTCCGCGACGGAGAAGTTGGAGACGCCGATCGCGCCGACCCGTCCCTCCTTCCAGAGCGCTTCCAGCGCGCCCATCGTCTCCGCGAGGGGGACGTGCGGGTCCGGGGCGTGGACGAGGTAGAGGTCGACCGACCGTCGGCCGAGGCGGTCGAGGCTGCGGACCAGCGAGGCCCGGACCTGCCCGGCCCGTAGGTGCTCCCAGGAGAGCTTCGTCACGACGAGCGCGTCCTCCGCGCCCCCCGCCGCGCGGCGGAGCACTTCGCCGACGAGCCGCTCGGAGCGACCGGCGCCGTAGACCTCGGCCGTGTCGAACCAGCGGACCCCGAGCTCGTACGCTCGGGCGATCGTCGCCTTGGTGCGCGCCTCGTCCTCGGCCGACCACCGGCCGAGGCCCCAGAGGCCCAGGCCGAGGAGGGGGTGGCGTTTCGGGCCGACGGCGAGCGGTACCGATCCGATCTCCACCGGAGCGGTGGGCTTCGGGGCGTGGCCCCGGCCCGGAGCGCGGGACGGGGGCTTCGCCTTCGCCTTCGCGGTCACGTCGGCACCTCCCCCAGCTGCCGGTCGATCTTGCCGATCCTCTCCGCGAGCTCCGCCTCCTTGCGACGGTGGTCGTCGACCACCTCCGCGGGGGCCGCGCGCACGAACTCCGGGTCGGCGAGGCGAGCGCGGGTCTTGGCGAGGAGACCGGCGAGGCGCTCCCGCTCCCGTTCGAGCGCGGCGGACCTCGCCGGGGTCGCCGGCGGCCGCTCGAGGAAGCATTCCCCCAGCGGGGCGACACGACCGGCGACGGCCGCCGGGGGCTCGGCCGAGGGGCCGAGGACCGTCACGTCCGAGAGCCGGGCGAGATGGGCGATGGTCGCCGCCTGGGCCGCGAGAACCCGTTCCGCCTCCGGACCGGCGGGCCGGATCCAGCCGCGCGGGCTCGCGTCGGCCGGGACCTCCTCGTCCGACCGGAGGTTCCTCAGCAAGCGGACCGCCTCCAGCACGGGCTCCATCTCGACGGCGGCGAGCGGGTCCGGCGCGACCTCGCCGGAGCGCGGCCACGGGGCCAGGGCGAGGAGCTCGCCCTCGTGCGGGAGCGCGTGCCAGAGCTCCTCCGTGACGTGCGGGACGGTCGGGTGGAGGAGGCGCAGCGTGCGTTCGACGACGAAGAGCAGCGTCGCCTGGCTCTCGCGGCGGGCCGGCTCGCCCCGGTGGCCCCCGAGCGCCTCCTTCGAGATCTCGATGAACCGGTCGGCGATGTCGTGCCAGACGAACCCGTAGAGGGCGGTCGCCGCCCGGCTCGGGGCGAACTCCGCGAGCGCCGCGTCGACCTCCTCGGCGGTCCGACGGTACCGCTCGACGATCCAGCGGTTCTCGAGGGCGCTCGCGGCCGTCAGGGGGGGTGGGCCCGTGGGGGCCGGCGTCCCCGGAGGGAGCTGGAGGAGCGCGAAGCGGGTCAGGTTCCAGAGCTTCGTCAGGAAGTTGCGGGCGCCGTCGAGCGCCTCGGGACCGAACGGCCCGTCCTCGTCGGTCGGGTTCGGGAAGACCACGGCGAACCGGAGCGTGTCCGCGCCGCGCTCGCGGATCACGGTCGCCGGGTCCGGGGAGTTGCCGAGGTGCTTCGACATCCGGCGGCCCTGTTCGTCCCGTATCATGCCGGTGAAGTAGACGTCGGAGAACGGGGCGTGGCCGGTGAACCGGTAGCCGGCCATCATCATCCGCGCGACCCAGAAGAACATGATGTCGCGGCCGGTGACCAGGACGCTCGTCGGATAGTACCGCTCGAGGTCGCCGGTGCGCTCGGGCCACCCCAGCGCGGCGAACGGCCAGAGCCACGAGGTGAACCAGGTGTCCAGCACGTCCGGGTCCGGCCGGAACTTGCGGCCGTGGCACTTCGCGCATTCCGTGGCCGGCGCCGCGGAGACGGCCGGGGTCCCGCACGCGAGACAGTAGTCGACCGGCACCGGGTGGCCGAAGAGGACCTGGCGCGAGATGCACCAGTCCTGGATCTCTTCCATCCACCGGAAGAACGTCCTGGTCCACCGCTCGGGGCGGATCCGGATCTCGCCCCGGCGCACGCCCTCGACGACCGGCGCGGCGAGCGGGGCCATCCGGACGAACCACTGGGTGCTGAGCCGGGGCTCGATGACCGCCTCCGACCGCTCGGAGCGGGCGACCGGGTGCCGGTACGGCTCGCGCCGCAGGAGCAGGCCGGCGGCCGCGAGGGCGTCGATCGACCTCGCGCGGGCCTCCTCGCGCGTCAGGCCCACGAACGGCTCGGGGACCCACGGGCCGGTGAGCCTCGCCTCGTCATCGAAGATCTCCTCGGGGTTCTCGAGGCCGGGGTGCCGCAGGAAGACCTCCCGGTCCACCGGGTCGTGCCGCGGGGTGACCTTCAGCGCGCCGCCGCCGAACGCGGGGTCGACCGCCGGGTCCGCGATGACCGGGACCACCCGACCGACCAGCGGCACCACGACGTTCCGACCGACGGACGCCCGGTAGCGCTCGTCGTCCGGGTGCACGGCGACCGCCACGTCGCCGAAGATCGTCTCGGGGCGGACCGTCGCGACGTCGATCCCGCCGGGACCCCCGTCGGCCCAGCGGTACCGCACGACGACCAGCTCGTCGTCCTCGTCGGCATGGACGACCTCGAGGTCGGAGATCGCCGTCCGCAGGCGCGGGTCCCAGTTGACGAGCCGTTCGCCCCGGTAGACGAGGCCCGCGCGGTAGAGGTCGACGAACGCCTCGCGCGTCGCCCGGGCGCTCACCGGGTCCATCGTGTACCGGTACCGGCTCCAGTCGACGGAGAAGCCCCCGGCGCGGGTCTGCTCGAGGATCCGCCGCTCGTGCTCGTCCTTCCAGGCGCCGATGGCCCGGAGCGCCTCCTCCCGCCCCAGCTCGTCGAAGCGGACCCCTTCCCGGGCGAGCCGGCGCCGCACCTCGACCTGGGTCGCCAGCCCCGCGTGGTCGAGCCCGGGGACCCAGAGGGTCGCGAGGCCGCGCATGCGGGCCCGGCGGGCGAAGATGTCCATGACCGTGTCGCCGAGCATGTGCCCGAGGGTCAGCACGCCGGTGACGTTCGGCGGCGGCAGGACGAGCGAGAACGTCGGGCCGTCGGGGCGCTCGGGGGCCCGGAACCCCCCGTGCGCCTGCCAGGCCGACCGCCAGCGCTCCTCGATCGGCCCGGGCTCGAAGCGCGGGGCGAGCGAGGCGCTCAGCTCGCCCCCCTCCCGAGAGCGATCGGCCCGACGACCGCGAGCTCGGCGACCGCGGCGACCGTCATGCCGCCGAGCCCGACGACGGTGAACAGCACGAGCGGCGTCGCGGCGACCACGACGCCGGGGAGGGCGACGAGCACGACGTTCCAGGCCCCCGCGTAGAGGTTCGTGACCGGGAGACCGCGCGAGCGCGCCCAGCGGAACAGGACCGCGAGCTCGAGCAGCCCGGCGGCGACGACCGCCGGCAGCTCGGCGGCGATGAAGAGCGCGAACAGGCCGGGCGTCGGGACCCGGAGCGCGGTGATCGCGAGCACGGTGCCCCCGGCGGCGAGGTAGATCCCCGCGATCAGGGCGACCTTGCCGGCCGCCATCGAGCGGGTCGTGAGCGGAAGGGTCCGGCCGTAGCTCTGGGCGACCACCTCGAGCGCGAAGAACGCTGGGCCAAAGAAGGTTGCGAGGAGCGCGGCCGCGCTGACGGCCCCGACCGCCACGCCCCGGGCGGCCGACGTCCCCGGAGCCCCCGCGTACGTCACGAGCCCGAGAGCGACCGCGTCCAGGAGCGGCAGCAGGATCAAGAACGCGTAGCCCGGGGTGCGGCTCGCGAGGCGGAGGTCCTTCGTCAGCACCGCCCACGCTGGGGCCTGAGGCCGGAGGACGAACGACGACCCCGCGCCGGCCGTCGCGGCGGTCGGGGGGACGCGTCCGAACTCCGCGACGGCGCCGTAGAGCCAGGCCGCCGCGTAGGCGGCGAGGCCGAGGTAGAGGGCGGACCATACCGCAGCGATCGCCGGGACGGCGGCCGGCACGCCGAGCGAGGCGCCGCCGCCGGCGACGTACGGCGGCCAGACGGCGAGGGCGAGCGGATAGACCGCGACGAGGAGCTCGGACGCCCGGGAGAGGTGGGCGCTCGCGAGCCCGGCAAGGACGCGGAAGAACGGAGGGGAGGCCGTGACGAAGGCGAGGAGGCCGAACGCGGGCAGGAGCCAGAGCAGGAGGTAGAGCCACCGAACGAGCGCGCCCCCGCCCCCTCCGCGGGCCCCCTGGACCCGTCGGACGAAGAACCGGCCCGTGACGAGCGACAGGGCCAGCGCGAAGACGACGGCGCTCGTGCTCGCGGGGACGGTCGCGAGCCCCGCCGCCGGTCCCAGGGCGAGCCCGACGAACAGGGGGGTGGCGACCAAGACGGTCCCTGCGGGAACGTCGAACAGGCGGAGGTAGACCAATAGCGCCACCCTCCGCAGCGTGGTCCGGTCGATCGGCAGCGGCTCGAGCACCCCGATGGCGGAGGAGCTCAGGACGGTCGGTAGCGCCTGGAGGCCGTTCCACCAGAGGAGGGCGACCTCGAGCCCGGTGAGCCCGGTAAGGATCCCCGCCTGGAAGAGGCCCGCCGGGATCGCGACCGGAACGAGCGGGGCGCGCTGGCTCGCGCTGAGCCGCATCAGGAGGGAGGCGCCGAGGGCGAGCAGCCCGAGGAGGCCCGCGATCAGCACCTTGCTCTGCGTGACCCGCCGGCGGGACCGGGCGACCAGGAGCTTGCCGTCGCTCGGCGGGACGGGGTTCCCCTGGCGGAACGCGTACGTCGCCTGGAGGGCGACCTCCGCGAAGGCGACGTCCGCGAGACGGGCCGCGTCCCTCCAGCCCATCTCACGGCCCGTCGAGCGAGGCGACCGTCTCGGTGAGGCCCTCGTCCTGCCGCGTCAGGCGGAGGAACACCTCCTCGAGGGAGGCGTCGCCCCGCGCCGCCCGCGTCCGCAGCTCGGCGAGCGTGCCCTCGGCGCGGAGGAGCCCCCGGTCGAGGATCCCGACGCGGGTGCAGAGCTCCTCGGCGATCTCCATCGTGTGCGTCGAGAGCAGCACGCCCCGCCCCCCGGTCCGGACGAACCGCACGAGCAGCTCCTTGCAGATCCGCACCGACCGGGGGTCGAGGCTGTTGAGCGGTTCGTCCAGGACGAGAAGCCGCGGAGCGTGGAGCAACGCCGCGATGACGAGGACCTTCTGGCGGGTGCCGTTGGACAGGGTGGCGATCGGCTCCTCGAGCTCGGGGTCGAGCTGGAACGCCGCGGCGTAGGTGCGCAGCCGCTCGGTGGCGAGCGTTCGGTCGAGGCGACGTACGCCCGCGACGAACTCGAGGAACTCGCGGGGGGTGAGCGCCTCGTACAGGAGCGCCGTCTCGGGGACGTAGCCGAGCCGCTCCTTCGCGCGGATCCCGTCGTCGACCGCGTCGTCCCCGAAGACCCGGACCGACCCCGCGGTCGGGCGGACGAGGCCGACGATCGACTTGATCGTGCTCGACTTGCCCGCCCCGTTCGACCCGAGCAGCCCGTAGATCTCCCCCGGGCGGACCTCGAGCGAGAGCCCGTCCACCGCGCGCCGTTCGCCGTAGTCGACCGTCAGATGCTCGAGGACGAGCGGGACCGCTCCCTGCGGGTCGCCCATGCGTCCGCTAACCCCGGGAGGGGGGTTCGGTCCGGGCGCCCGAGGCGGGCGTGGGGCGGACGAGCGGGAAGAGGAGGACCTCCTTGATCGACGGCGTCCCGGTGAGCGCCATCAGCATCCGGTCGACCCCGATCCCGACCCCGGTGGTCGGGGGAAGACCGTAGCGCAGCGCCTGCACGAAGTCCTCGTCGTAGGCGTAGCGGTCGTCCCCCCGCTCGCCGAGCTGCTCGCGGAACCGCCGCTCCTGCTCGTCGGGGTCGTTGAGCTCGGTATAGGCGTTGCCGAGCTCGAAGCCGGGGACGAACACTTCGAACCGCTCGACCCGCCCGGGCTTGGCGCGATGGCGCTTCGCGAGCGGCGTGGTCGCCTGGGGGTGGTCGACGACGAACGTGAGCCGGTCGAACGTCGGCTCGACGTACTTCTCGAACAGCTTGTCGAGGAACGTCCCGGTCGAGGAGGCGTCCGGCACGGTCGAGCCCGCGGCGTGGGCGAGCTCGCGCAGCTCCTCGCGGCTCTTCGACATGACCCCGTCGATCCCGCTCCGCCGCTCGAGCTCCTCGACGAAGTCCACGGTCGCGTAGGGGGGCCGGAACAGCGCGGCGCCGCGGGCGGCCGCGGGGTCGTCGGGCAGGAGCTCCGCCGTCCGGCCGGCCAGCCGCTCGAACAGCCGCTCGATCAGCCGGCGCATGTCCCGGTAGTCGGCGTACGCCCAGTACGCCTCGAGCTCGGTGAACTCCGGGGAGTGGATGGAGTCGAGGTCCTCGTTGCGGAACGCCTTCCCGAGCTCGTAGACCTTCTCGAGACCCCCGACGAGGAGGCGCTTGAGCGGCAGCTCGAGGGCGATCCGGAGCTGGAGGTCGGAGCCGAGGTAGTTCGACCGGGTCACGAACGGGGCCGCCGCCGCGCCGCTCGCGACCGGCAGGAGGACCGGCGTCTCGACCTCGAGGAACCCGGCGTCGTCGAAGAAGCGCCGGATCTCGGTGAGGAGGGCCGTGCGCACCCGGAACCGCTGCCGGCTCTCGGGGGAGGCGAGCAGGTCGAGGTACCGCCGGCGGAGCTTCGTCTCGGCGTCCTGGAGGCCGTGGTACTTCTCCGGGGGGGGCGCGATCGCCTTCGCCAGGAGGATGAGCCGACCGACCTCGAGCGAGGGTTCGCCCCTCCGAGAGACGGCCGCCCATCCTTCGGCCCCGACGATGTCGCCCGGGTCGAGGTCGGCGAGGGTCGAGCGGTACCCCGTCTCGCCGAGGAGGTCGGCGCGCAGGAGGAGCTGGAGCTCCCCGTCCGCGTCCACGAGGTCGGCGAACGCCGTCTTGCCGTGCTCGCGGACCGACCGGAGCCGGCCGGCGACGCGGAACGCGCGCGTCCGGTCGTCCTCCCCCGCGCCGAGCCGGGCGCACGCCGCCCGCACGACCCCGGAAAGGCTCCGGTCGGGGAACTCCCACGGGAACGGCTCCTGGCCGGCGGCCCGGAGCCGTTCGACCTTCGCGCGCCGCTCGCGCTCCAGGTGCGAAGCGTTCTCCATCGGACCGCTGCTGGAGGCGAGCGGAACGAGAAAAAGGCTCGTGTGCGGCCGGAGCCGCGCCTAGCTGGCGGGGGCGCCCAGGGCGAGCCGCTCGACCCCGGTCGGGCGGTAGAGGGCGAGGTGCTCCGGGACCGCGGGCTCCTTGCCTGCGGGTCGGGCCGGCTCGTGGAGGAGGAGGTACGTCCCGAGGAAGAACTCCGCGGTCGCGTCCCCTCCGCCGATCCCGTAGCTGACGTAGTCCGAGAAGTAGACGTGGACCATCCCCGAGCGGTGGCGGCGCAGGGCGTCGAGGAACCTCGTCGTCTCCTCGGCTCCCTTGCGCTCGACCTCGTCCATCAGGTCACGGACGATCGGCCGCTGGCTGATGCCGGCGAGCCCGTCGTAGGCGAGGTAGACCGCCGGCCGGGGGTCGAGCGCGACGAGGTCGACCCGGAGGACGCCCTCGGCCGGCTTCGTCCGCATCCGCGCGGCCTACCCGGCCCCCGTTAAGACGGCTTCGGTTCGCCGGGCTAGTGGTCGTGGCCGCCGCCGGGGGGCCCCGCGGGCGCCGACTTCTTCGACGCGATGATGTCGTCGATCCGGAGGATCATGCTCGCGACCTCGACCGCGGAGGTGATCGCCTGGCGCTTCACGCGGACCGGCTCCAGGACGCGGAGCTTCCACATGTCGGCCGCCTTCCCGTCCACGAGGTTGACCCCGACGTTGCGGTTCGCCTTCGGGCCGTCGTGGGCGCTCCTCAGCTCGATGAGCGTGTTGATCGAGTCGTAGCCGCCGTTCTCGGCGAGCGCCCACGGGACGACCTCGAGCGCCTGCGCGAACGCCTCGGCCGCGAGCTGCTCGCGGCCGCCGACCGTGCCCGCCCACTTGCGCAGGCGGGTGGCGAGCTCGATCTCCGTCGCCCCGCCGCCGGGGCAGACGACGCCGTCCTCGAGGACGCTCCCGACCACCTTGAGCGCGTCATGCAGCGACCGCTCGACCTCCTGGGTCACGTGCTCCGTCCCGCCGCGGATGAGGATGGAGACGCTGCGCGGGTTCGAGCAGCCGGTGACGAACGTCATGTCGTCGTCCCCGACCTTGCGCTCCTCGACCTTCGCCGCGCGGCCGAGGTCGGCGGGGGTCAGCTCCTTGATCCCGGTGACGATCTTGCCGCCGGTGGCGCGGGCCAGCTTCTGGAGGTCCGACTCCTTGACCTGCTTGACCGCGTAGATCCCCTCCTTCGCGAGGTAATGGAGCACGACGTCGTCGATCCCCTTCTGGCAGACGACGACGTTCGCTCCGGAGGCCTTGATCGCCTCGACCATGCGACGGAACGACTTGTCCTCCT
Source organism: Thermoplasmata archaeon (assembly GCA_035624925.1). Taxonomy (GTDB): domain Archaea; phylum Thermoplasmatota; class Thermoplasmata; order Lutacidiplasmatales; family UBA184; genus Lutacidiplasma. Next base: position 2,380 of record DASPQN010000013.1, on the reverse strand, counting down.
CGTCGAGGAACCCCTGGATCTGGCTCGGCGACTTGATGTTGATCTTGCTCTCGATCTCCGTCTTCTTGATCTCCAGGGCGGAGTTCAACAGGGCGAGCTTCGCCGGACCGACCTCGCCCGGCATGCGGGGATGGCCGCGCTCCTTGTCGAGGACGATCCCCTCGATCATCTCCGTGTCCGAGACCGTGCCGCCGTGACGCTTCTCGACCTTGATCTGGTCGACGTCGCAGACGGTCTTCCCGCCCCGCTCCTCCGCGATGCGCTTGACCGCGCGGACCGCGATGTCCGAGAGGCTCTCCCGCGACCCCGCGACCCCCTTCGAGCCCATCGCCGTCGTCGCGCAGTCGCGCAGGACGGCGTCGTCGTCGTGCTTCACCGTCGTGCCGATCTCGCCCTCGAGCAGGCGCCGCGCCTCCTGCACCGCCAGCTGGAACCCGCGGGTGATGACCGTCGGGTGGACGTTCTGCTCGAGCAGGTTCTCCGAGCGCTTCAGGAGCTCGCCGGCGAGGACGACCGCCGTGGTCGTCCCGTCCCCGCACTGCTGGTCCTGGGTCTTCGCCACCTCGACCAGCATCTTCGCGGCCGGGTGCTCGACGTCGACCTCCTTCAGGATCGTGACGCCGTCGTTCGTGATCGTGATGTCGCCCATCGAGTCGACGAGCATCTTGTCCATCCCGCGCGGGCCGAGCGTCGAACGGACCGCGTCGGCCACGGCGCGGGCCGCCGCGACGTTGTTCGAGGTCGCGCCCTTGCCCCGCTCGCGTTCCGTCCCTTCCTTCAGCACAAGGATCGGCGTTCCCTGAAGCATACGGTCACCAGCAGCGGGCAAATTGCCCTTCTATATAAGCACGGGAGGGCCGTGCGGCGTCGGGGGTACGGGGGAATCGGCTCCCTTTCTCCTCGGGGGCGGCGCGTCCGCGCTCGCCCCTACGCCTCGGCATGCGATGGGCCGGACCGGCCCACGGTGCGGGCCGCCGGCGGGCTCAGCCCGGACGTCGGCGGTTCGGGGCGTGGCCGGGAGGGCGGTAGCCGCCTTCCGTGAGGTACCGGAGCACCGCCGCGCCGACCCGAGTGACCTCCTGGCCACGGTCGGTGAGAGCGTACTCCGGGCGAGGCGGCCGGGACGGGACGATCGTCCGCTCGACCAGGCCATGCTCCTCGAGGAGCTTCAGCTTCGCGGAGAGGACCCGAGGGGAGATGCCCTCGAGGATCCGGCGGAGCTCGCCGAAGCTCGCCCGCCGCCGAGGGTGGAGCACGGCGAGGATCTCGACCGACCATTTCCCGAACGCGTTCCGCGCGATCCGGAGGTTCGGCTGGGCCTGAAGGCTGTCGAGGTTCCCCTCGAAGGCGGTGAGCGTCTCGATCGAGCGGACGAACTGGCCGGCACGATCGCCGAACCGGCGGAACCGGACGTCGAGGGACGGCGCGCCGCGGGACCTTCGCGTCTTCGGTTCCAAGGAGAGCTTTGCGCCAGCTATGTTCGACGCCATGGGGTCAAGGTCGACCTGCGCCCGCTCCTCCCTCCCTAGAACACGAGCAGAGATTGTTGCACCGCAAGGCGCCCATCCCTATAATCCCCTCGAACGGCGGCCCTTGGAAGGTTCTCCGATGCTCGCGGTAGCCCGCAGGGGCCGGGGCGCACGGTACAGCCCCGGCCCCGGGCAGCCGGTCAGGTCCCGTCGGGGCCGGGGTCCACGGCGCCGGCGGTGGCCCCCGGCCGGTGCCGGGACCCGAGGACGGTGGAGAGACGGAAGAACGCCTCCGGCTCGAGCTGCTCGGGGCGAAGGCGCGCCCAGGCGTCGGGCCACCCCGCTGCGCGGGCGAGGGCCTCCGCGTCGTCCCGGTCCCGGGCGAGCTGCGGGAGGAGATTGCCGAGCTGCTTGCGTCGCGCCGCGAAGAGGCGGCGGACGACCGTCTCGAGACGAGGGACCGACGCGACCGGCAACGCCCCATCCCTCGCCGTATGCGTCCAGAGCCGGCTCGCGACGCGCGGAACGGGGAAGAACGCCTCGGGCCGGACGACCCGTAACAGCTCGGGCGTCCCGTAGAGCGCCGCCAGGATCGACGGTCGGCCGTAGGCCCGGCTCCCCGGTCCGGCCGCGAACCGTTCGGCGACCTCCTTCTGGAGGAGGACGGCGATGCGGCGGACCCTGCGGCGCATCAGCTCGAGGACGATGGCGGTCGCGCTCGAGTACGGGAGGCTCCCGACGACCGTGGTGTCGGGGGCGACGTCGAACGTTCGGGCGTCGGCCTGCCGGACGACGATCGCGTCCCCGAACGTCGTTCCGAGGTGGTCGGCGAGCCGCCGGTCCCGTTCGACGACCGTCAAGGAGGCGACCCCTCGCTCGAGCAGCGCGCGGGTCACGAGGCCGAGGCCGCC
>DASPQN010000012.1:0-34728 GCA_035624925.1 Thermoplasmata archaeon | reverse complement strand
TTCGTCGCCGTCGTCATGGGCGCGATGAACGTCACCGGCGGCTACGCCGTCACGGAGCGGATCCTGGCGATGTTCGATCGCTCCAAGCGCGGCGGAGGTAAGCCATGACCGCCTGGGTGAGCGACGCGATCGACGCGATCTACATCGTCGCCGTGCTCGTCTTCGTCCTCGGGCTGAAGGCGATGAGCGGTCCGGAGACGGCCCGTCGCGGGATCATGTACGCCGGGATCGCGATGCTGCTCGCGGTCGTCGCCACGTACTTCGACCCGTCCGTCCTCGGCGCGGCGTCGTTCAACATCGTCCTGATCCTCGTCGGCACGCTCGTCGGCGCGGCGGGCGGCTACTACTGGGCCCGGGTCGTCAAGATGACGGCGATGCCGCAGATGGTGGCGATGTTCAACGGGATGGGCGGCGGCTCCGCCGCCGCGATCGCGGCCGTCACCCTACTCGGCTCGATCGGCGAACACGTCAGCGCCGGCCTGAGCCTCGCGGGCGCCGTGATCGGGACGCTCTCCATCTCCGGTAGCATCATCGCCTTCCTCAAGCTCCAGGGCTGGATCGTTCAGCGGGCGGTCGCCTATCCGGGGCGCCAGCCAATCAGCCTCGGGGTCCTCGTCGTCGGCGTCGGCTTCGGGGTCTACGGGGTCACGATCGCGAACCCGATGTTCCTCGTCCCGTTCTACGTGCTCCTCTGCGTGTACGGCGTGCTGCTCACGATCGCGATCGGCGGGGCCGACATGCCGGTCGTGATCAGTCTGTTCAACGCGTTCACCGGCATCGCGGTGGGGCTGGACGGCTTCGCGCTCGTGAACGGGCCGCTCGGCGACGCCGGTTACGCGATGGTGATCGCCGGGGTGCTCGTCGGCTCGGCGGGCTCGCTCCTCACCTACCTGATGGCGAAGGCGATGAACCGCTCGGTCACGAACGTGATGTTCGGGGCGTTCGGGGCGGTGGAGGAGACCGGCGCGGTCGTCAAGGGCTCCCTCAAGCCGATGGACGCTACGGACGTCGCGGCGCTCATGGCCTACGCGAACCAGGTGATCATCGTCCCAGGGTACGGGATGGCGGTCGCCCAGGCCCAGCAGAAGGTGAAGGAGCTCGCCGACCTCCTGGAGGCGAAGGGCGTCACGGTGAAGTTCGCGATCCACCCCGTCGCGGGCCGGATGCCCGGGCACATGAACGTCCTCCTGGCCGAGGCCGGGATCTCCTACGACAAGCTGTTCGACCGGGACGAGATCAACGCCGAGTTCGCCCACACCGACGTCGCGTTCGTGATCGGCGCGAACGACGTGGTCAACCCGGCGGCCCACCGGCAGGGGAGCCCGCTCTACGGGATGCCGATCCTCGACGTCGAGCAGGCCAAGAACGTCATCGTCAACAAGCGCGGCCAGGGCAAGGGGTTCGCGGGGATCGAGAACGACCTCTTCTACCGCGACAACACGCACATGCTCTACGGGGACGCCCAGTCGGCCGTCGGCCAGCTCGTCACCGCGCTCAAGCAGAGCTAGGGGTGGGGTCGGTCGACGGATGTCGAGCGCCCGCGGACGCGTGGCGGCCCCGGGGCGCGCCCGGCCCCGCCCCGTCGCCCGGCGGTGGCGCGGTCTCCGGCTGCGGTGGGCGACCGTCCGGGACCTACCCACGCTGGTCCGCCACCGCCGTCGGATGTGGGAGGAGCTCCATGAGTTCACCGTCGCCGAGCTCGACCGGCACGACGTCCAGTACCGTCGATGGGTGCGGGTCCTCATGGCCCACCGCCAGCTGCTCGCGGTCGTGGTGGAGGATGCCGAGGGCCGCCCGGCCGGGAGCGGGGCGTTGTGGCGGATGCCGTACCAACCCCGTCCCGGCCCGCTCGATCGCGAGGAGATGCCGTACATCCTGTCGATGTACACCGAGCCGACGTTCCGTCACCGTGGGATCGCCAGCCGGATCGTGCGCGAGATGGTCCGCTGGTCCCGGGCGCACGGCTACGGCCGGGTCGTCCTCCATGCCTCCCGCTTCGGCCGACCGGTCTACGAGCGCCTCGGCTTCGAGGCGAGCAGCGAGATGCGTCTCGCCCTGGAAGGGCCCCCGGGGCGCCGCGCAGACCGCGGTCCTCGGCCGGCCGCCCGGCCCCGACGCGCACGGCGCCCATCGCGATCGTCCCGGGGCTGACCGCTAGGGTTACGGCCCGGCCGCCCTGGCCCCGCTCAGGGGATCAGCCGTGATGACCGCACCCGCCGGTTCGATGGACGATCCGGCCGTCCGCCGCTGGCTTCACGACAAGTACGAGCGGCTTGCCGCCGAGGAAGGCGAGCTCGCCGCCAGCCGGACCTCGTACTTCGCCGCGATCGGCACCGTGCTCATCACCGGCCTGATCGTGGCGCTGAACTACTTTCTCACCACGCCCCGGACCCTCCTCGTCGTGGCGACGTTCCTGGCGGGCCTCGGGATCCTGATCTCGTTCACCTGGGCGGTCCTCCTGCACCGGACGCTGGATGCTCAGGCGCTCTGGCGGGAGAGCGCGGTGCAGCTGGAGCGGCTCCAGCCGCCGGTGGCCGGCGAGCTCCCCGGGGTCGTGACCCTGCGCTCCGGCGGCACGATGACGATCGACCTTCTCCGTCCGTACTCCGCCCACGACCGGAGGTTCTCGAAGGACCGGTCGGTCTCGTGGATGGACCGTCTCCGGCCCGGCGCGCTGAGCGAGCTGCTCCCGCTCTGCTTCCTCGGCGTCTGGATCGCCGTCCTGGTCGCGGTCTGGGGGTTCGTTCTGCTCTAGGCCGGACCGCCGCTCACCGTCGCCGTGCGCGCCCGTCGGGCGTCCCCGGGAGCCGCCCGGTGGCGATCGCCCGCTGGAGCGCCGCGTGGTCGCGCTCCGTCTGGCGGCCGTACGCCTCCGCGAACGTGGCGATCGCCAAGTCGAACCCCTCGCCGGTGCCCAGGTAGCCGGCGATCGCTGCCGCATCCCCGGTGCGCGCGTGCCCCCGCGCCAGGGCCGCTCCGCACAGTTCCGCCTGCCCGAGGAGCAGGTCGGGGCCGAGCGAGGTGAGGTCGCTCGCGAACTTCATGTCCCTCAACTGTCGAACGTAGAAGTCCCGACCCCCCGAGCGGCTCCAGCCGAGGAAGATGTCGCTCGCCTCCTGGATGAGGCGTTGGCCGACGACGACCCGCTCGGCGTGGTTCCGGTACGGGCTGCGGCCGACGTACGGTTCGTGGACCGACGCCTCGGCCTCCTTGACCTGGAGGAACAGCGGTTCCCTCACGTCCGGGTCGGCGAGGTACAGCCCGATCGCGCAGCGCGTGCCCACGCTTCCTACCCCCACGACCTTCTGGGCGACGTCCACCAGCTGGTACCGGTCCAGCAGGGCTCTCCGTTCGACCGGGAGGGTGGTCCGGTAGCGAACGAAGGCGTCGCGGACCATCGCCTCGTCCGCCGGCCGCGCGAAATGGTGCAGGAGGGGCGACGCGTCGCGGATGCGGGCGGTCCGGCCGGACCCTCGCGCGAGCCGGGGGAACGCGTGGAAGCCGGTCCGCAACCGGGCCGCCGGGAGCTCTTGCCTCAGCAGACGGAGGCCGCGCGGTCCAACGTCGCGGGTCGCCTCGGCTAGGTCGAGATGCGAGTACCACGCGTCCAGGTAGCGCAGCTGGGCGAAGGTCGCCATCCGGACCCGATACGCCCGGGCGGCGGTCCGGGCCGCCTCCCGGGCGGCCTTCCGAGGGAGCTGGTTCCCCCGGCCGACCAGGTACAGGCTGGTGGCGAGCCGCTTGAGGTCCCACTCCCACGGCCCGGCGATCGTCTCGTCGAAGTCACACGCGTCGAAAACCTGGTCCCGCTCGGGGGTAGCGAACAACCCGAAGTTCGCGACGTGGGCATCGCCGACGATCTGGACCCTCAGACCCGTGGTGGGGGTCCCAGCGAGGTCGCGGGCCATTACCCCGGCCGCCCCCCGAAGGAAGCTGAACGGCGAGAGCGCCATTCGCGAGTAGCGGATCGGAAGGAGCTCGGGGACCCTACCCCGGTCCCCGGTGATCAGGAGGTCGATCGGGTCGGGCCGGTCGTGCGTCGGCTCCCAGATCGCCTGGGCGGAGCGTCGCGCCCGGTGACGGAGAGCGCGGCCGGAACGGAACCGCGCGGCCCGGCTCCTCGGTCGCCCCGGCGATCCGCCGGACGCGGGGGGTTCTTCCCGCCGAGAGCTGGCTCGGCTCATCGCCTCGGACCGGCCAAGGACGACGCACCTTTACGTTCGTTCCGCCCGGGGCAGGAGGAAGCAGCTCGGCTCGCCGGCACCCCTCCCCCGATCCCCGAGCCCCCACGCGACCCCAGGTGCGGGCGGCTAGGCGAGCGGAGTCGGGGGAGGAGTGGGCGCGGCCAGATTTGAACTGGCGACCTTCACCATGTCAGGGTGACGTCATAGCCACTAGACCACGCGCCCGACCCGCCGCCGACCGACGCTCGGCACTTAGCGGTGACGGCCGGCCCTAGCCGTAGCCGCCCGGGAACTGCCCCGGGTCCGGATGCTCGGTCCAGTGGTAGTAGCCCATCGTCTGTCGCTGGGCCTCGGTCGATTCCTGCCGGAGCCCTCCTTGGAACGAGCCGTACGCCTCCCGCACTTGCTCCTCGATCGAGCGGGCCCGCTCCAGGGCGCGGCGCACGTGCGGGGCGTCGACGAACTCGCTGCCCGAGACGGCGGCGAGGTCGCCGGCGGTCCGGATGAGGCCCCCGAGCTCGCGCAGGCGGAGGGTGAGCGCGTTCCGGCGGCCGTCCAGCGCCTCGGCGCGGCGTCGCGCCTCCTTGATCAGCTCGACGATCGCCTCCCGGGTCGCCGGACGGATCCGGCCGTCGACCGCGATCTCCTGGGCGCAGAACTGGGCGATCCGCAGCCGGTTCGCCTCCGTGTCGGGCATCGTCGTCTCGAGGAGGACCTCGTACCCCGAGCCGGCGATGCGCGAACGGAGCGGGGAGAGGATCCCGTGCAGGTCCTGGATGTTCGCCGCCGCGACGAGGATGAAGTCGCACGGAACGCCATCGACCCGGGTCGCGGCCCCGCCGGATTGCGGGTTCCGGCCCGAGATCGGGAACCGCTTCTCCTGCATCGCCGTCAGGATGTGCCGCTGGAAGAAGCCGAGGTGCGGCAGCTCGTCGATGAACAGGACCCCCTCGTGGGCCTCGTGGATCGCGCCGGCGATCACCCGCTCGTACGGGAGGCTCCCGAGCTGGGGATGGCCCCCGTACGGGTCGTGCCGGACATCGCCGAGCAGCTCGGTCTCGCTCGCTCCGGTCGCCATCACGAACGAGTTGCGGTCGAGCTTTACCAGCACCTTGCGGGGGCTCTCGCGCTGGAGGGTTCGGCGGCGTTCCAGCGCGCGCTGGTCGAGCACCTTGATCCGGTCGCCCGAGCGCTCGTAGGCGACCACCTCCTCGACCCCGTTCCGCAGTCGCGTCGTGCGGACCGACTCCTGCGGGTTCCCTCCTGGGCTCACCGTCAGCTCGAGGATCCCCCCGACCAGGTCGCGGAACGGGTTGCCGCTACCGGACATGCCGGGGAGGACCTGCTTGACGTTCCCGCAGCTCGGACAGTACCGCTCGGTGGACTGGGAGTAGAAGCTGCAGCGCGGGCATCGGTAGCCGAGCCGCTCGGCCACCGAGACGGGGGCGTCCGTCGGGGCGATCAGCTCTCCCTCGACCGAGCGGGCCGCCTCCCGCTCCCGATGCACCTCGTCCCGGGAGACGATCTCGACGGTCGGCCGCTCCGGGTTCTCCGGGTTATGGACGACCCTCAACTCCGAACGGGGCCGGTCGAGATGGAGCGCCAGGGCCTGGGCGGTCATCGACTTGCCGATCCCCGGCGGGCCAACGAGGAGGAGGTGGCGGTGCTGGTAGGCGGCGATGCGGGCGATCTCGACCGCCTTTTCCTGCCCGATCACCCGCGCCAGCGGGTCGGTCGGGATCGGGATGTCGCGCGTCGACGCGATCTCGTCGATCGCCGCCGGCAGCCGGTGGTTCCCGTCGCTGGCCATGCTCGACCGCTCTCCGAGGGTCGACCCCGCTAATAGATTCGCGGCGCCCGCGCCCCGGGCGGCCGCGGGACGGCGTCGCCTAGCGCGACCCCGACGGGCCGCCGAGGTCGGCCCGGGTGTAGATCTTGACCTGGTCCGGGAACTTGCCGATGGGGCCGAGCCGGGTCCCGACGACCGTCCCGATCCCCTTCTCCTGGGCGACGTCCAGCAGCCGCTGGCTGACGATCCCGTCGAAGACCACCGCCTTCGCGGGGGCGGCGAGCTGACCGATCGCCTCGATCATCTCCTTCACGGGCACCTCCCCGACCACCGCGTCGTTCTCGCCGACGAAGAGGCATCGGGACGCGTTCTCGACCCCGTTCAGCAGCTCGAAGTAGCGGCCCAGTTCGGGCGACAGCGGCGCCGCCACGGGGGGCGCCGGCGGCGACGGGGCCGGCACAGCGCGCGGCGGGGCCCGGTCGCGTTCGTCGCGCCGGCCGCCGCCGTCCCGCTCGTCGCGCCGGTCCCCGCGGCCGCCGCCCTCGCTCCGCTCGTCCCGCGGCTCGCGCGTCGCGCCGGTCGATTCGAAGCCGCTCATCTCGAGGTACTGGTTGATCGGGATCTTGTTCCGCAGGCACTTCAACAGCTGCTTCTGCGTCAGTTCCTCGACCTCCGAGCCGCGCGGGGCCCGCGCGACGAAGTCGATGTCCATCGTCTGGAGCATCTCCCGCAGGATCAGCTCGCCGGCGCGATCGCCGTCGGTGAAGACCGTGACGGTCTTCCCCCGCGAGAGGTCCTTCACCGTCTGCGGGACGCTGGTCCCCTCGACCGCGATGACGTTCTTGATGCCGCACCGGAGCAGGTTCAGCACGTCCGAGCGCCCCTCCACGACGATCAGCGCGTCGGCCTGGTCGATGTTCGGTCCAGCGGGCAGATGTTCCGGGCCATAGGAGGTGATCTCCTCGACCTGGACGGCGGCGCGGACGGCCTCGGTCAGGTCGAGGCCGACGCCCTTGGAGCCCTCTTGGAGCTTGCCGAGGATCTCCTTCGCGCGCTCGACGACCTTCTGGCGCTTGGAGATGCGGATGTCCTCGACGCTCACGACCTCGATCTTGGCCCGGCACGGGCCGATGCGGTCGACCGTCTCCAGGCCGGAGGCGACGATCGCCGTCTCGACCTGGTCGAGGGACGAGGGGATGATCACTTCGCCCTCGCTCTTGCCCTTGCGGCTGTCGATCTCGACCTCGATCCGGCCGATGCGGCCGGACTTCTGGAGGTCCCGGAGGTCGAGCTCGTCGCCGAGGAGGCCCTCGGTCTGGCCGAAGACGGCGCCGACGACGTCCGGCTTGTCGATGACGCCTTCGGCGGTGATGCGGGCTCGGATCTGGTACTTTGCGGCGTTCGGGTCACTCGTCATGGTTCTGGTCTCTCCTGTGCAGGCGAAGGGCGTTCCGGGCGGGCCGCGGGGGCGGACTAGCTTCGAGCGGCGACGCCGGACGATGCGCGGAGGCGGCGACAGGAGCGTGGGGGAAGCATGAGTCGCTGTTCCGGATCTTCCGGCGGCGGTCGGAGGGGTCCTCCTCGCGTCCCCGGAACGTTCTTCTTCGGTCGTTGCAGCCGGGATGCCTATTTAAGTCGACCGGCGGCCCGGGTCCCGGCCCGATCTCGGCGGCCGGCCCATCCAGGACCCCCGGGCCCGTTATGGCCCTCGGCCCCTGCCCACGGCCATGCCGTCCGTCAAGGTGGAGTTCGTCTACAGCGGGCTTCGCGTGCGCAGCCTCGCTAGGTCCCTTCGTTTCTACCGTCGCCTCGGCTTCCGCGTCCACAAGCGCGGTACGATGGAGCACGGAGGCGTCTGGGTCCACCTCGACTTCCCGGGAGCCGGGCACCGGCTGGAACTGAACTACTACCCGAGGTCCACCCGGTTCTACGAGCCCCTGCGGCACGGGACCGAGTTCGACCACTTCGGCTTCCGCGTCTCGGATGTCGAGGCGTGGGAGCGGGAGCTCCGGCGGCGGCGTCTCCCCGTCGTCGCTCGGGTACGGGAGACGCACGAGAACCTCCTCTACACCCGCGACCCGGACGGCAACTGGGTCGAGTTCTTCGGACCCGTCCCCGCGCCGCCGGCACGGGCGCGCCGATCCTCTCCGGCGTAGTCCGGAGCGGCGGCGCGGAGGAGCAGCGGCGCCGCGTCGGGGGGGCACGGGGACTGCTGGCCGCGGCCGGCCGTCGCGCCGACGGACCCCTCCTCGCGGTCCGCGGGGCCCGGTCGACCCGGCGAGGGCTCCGGGAGCCTGGGTGGCCGGGTTGCCCGTGCGAACGATAGTAGATTTATAGACGGTCCCCTACGCCGAGCCGGAGATTCTTGCATGCCGCGCGGAGTTCCCCGCAAGGTCGCTGAGGTGCCGGAGCCCGGAACACCTTCGCCGGAGCCGGAACTTCCCGAGGACGATTTCGTCAGCTCGCTGCGGACCGAGCTCTCGAAGCGCCAGGAGGCGGCCGGCGCGAGGACCGGAGAGGACCTGTCGCACCGAGGGGAGCTGAACAAGCGGCTCCTCCAGGACCTGTGGGAGGTCCACAATCAGTTCGAGGAGGTGAGCGTCCACCTCACGCTCGACCCGTCACAGACGCTCTTCGCGACGTTCGCCGAGTACCCGACGAAGTGGACGTTCCGAGAGAACTTCGACTTCGGCTCGGTCAAGACGGTCGAGCTCGGCGACCGCGCGGCCGGCTGGCTCGGGTTCACCTTGCGGTTCTGGTACTACCGGTCCCCCGAAGGCGTCGGTCGTCTCCGCGGGATCTTCGAGTGGTGCGACGGGGAGAGCTACCACCGCTACAGCGGCTGGATGCGGATGATGAGCCAGGCGGTCCTCTACGACGCTCCCGAGGACTCCGTGAACCTGCGCGAGCTCCACCGCGTCCTTCGGGACGTGGTCGTCCAGTGGTACGCGGCGCACCTCGAGAAGAACCCCTCGGTGTTCGTGGCGCACCTGAAGGAGAAGTACCCGAAGGGCGCGTCGTACGCGAAGGAATCCTACCGATAGGACCTCGCGGCGCGTTGCCCCGGGCGACGAGCGAACGAGACTTGAAATAACGCGGAACCCCTCCGCGTCGCGACGGCGGGGAGGGACGAGCGTTTTCGCTCGGGGCTGCCGCGTTCGAGGACGATGATCGCCGCGGGCCTGCGCGAGCACCTCGTCGCCTACTTCGAGGAGCATCACAAGCTGGTCGAGGCGACCGCGCTCTCGCTCCTCCTCGATCAGCCGCAGCCGCTGGTCGTCTCCCGCGACGTCGTCGAGCGGGTCGGGTCGGGCTCGCCGTTCGTCACGCAGGAGGTCGTCCAGGAGGTCCTCGCCCGGCGCACGTCCGGTGCCGCCCGTCGGGCGCCCGACCGCACGGTCGCGACGGGGCCGGACGGCGCACCGGGGCCACGGCCTGACTTCGCGGTCGTCCGCGAGGGGTTCTCGGGCCCGTCCAAGGCCGAGACCCCGATCTCCGGGTACACTCGTCTGTTCACCTCGCGGTACCGCCAGCTCTCCCCGGTGCTCCGCAGCCGACCGGGCCTCGAGAACGTGAGGAGCATCCGGGACCTCCGTCCGGCCGACGTCGTCCAGAGCGTGGTGGGCCTGGTCCGGGAGGTCCGCACGACCTCGCGCCACCACCACACGCTCGTCACCCTCGACGACGAGACCGGCTCCGCCGAGGTCCTGGTGCCGCGCGATTCCCCCGCCGCGCGCGTGACGTTCCTGTCGGACGAGGTCGTGGGCCTGAAGCTCCGCTGGAGCGGCGGCCGCGACCGGCTGCCCGCGGCGATCGCGGTGGAGCGGCCCGACGTTCCGGCGTCGCGGCGGAACGGTCGCTCCGAACGCCCCCGGCGCGCCCTCCTCCTCTCCGACCTGCATGTCGGGAGCAAGACGTTCCTCGCGGGGGACTGGGCCGCGCTCGTCGAGTTCCTCGGCGAGCGGGGTCCGAGCCCGGAGCTCGCGCGGTCGGTCGACACCGTCGTGATCGCCGGCGACCTCGTCGACGGGATCGGCGTCTACCCGCGGCAGGAGCGGGACGTGGCGATCCCGGACGTCGTCGAACAGTACGCGGAGCTAGGCCGCCGCCTCGCCGAGCTCCCCCGCCGCCTCACGATCGTCGCCGTCCCCGGCAACCACGATGCGGTCTCGCCGGCGGAGCCGCAGCCCGCCCTCCCGACGGCCCTGGCGCGCCCGCTCGGGGAGAACGTTCGCCTCCTCGCGAACCCGTCGACGTTCTCCCTCGGCGGGACGCTGGTCGCGGCCTACCACGGGCGCGGGTTCGACGACCTGATCCCGTCGATCCCCGGCGCGAGCTACGCGCGCCCGATGGAGGTGATGCGCCGGATGCTCCAGATGCGGCACCTCGCGCCGATCTACGGCCAGCGGACGCCCCTCGCGCCGGCGGACCGCGACGGGCTCGTGATCGACCCCGTGCCGGACATCCTCGTCACCGGGCACCTCCACACCTACGGCGTCGACCGGTACCGGGACGTCCTGATGGTCAACGCCTCGGCCTGGCAAGGGGAGACCGACTACCAGAGGATGCGCAACATCGTCCCGCACCCGTCCCAAGCGACGGTCGTCGACCTGCAGAACCTCGGCTACGCGACCGTCGACTGCACCGGCGGCGAGGCGGTCGTCCGGGGGCCGGCGGGGTGAGCCCGTTCCCGGTCGAGCCGGCCCGGGCGACCGGCCCGATGCGCCTCGTCCTGAGCGCGTTCCCCTCGGCCGAGAGCGCCCGGCGGGCGGTCGAGGGCGCCCTCGACCGGCGGCTGGCCGCCTGCGCGAGCTCGATCGCGCAGACGTCGACGTTCGTCTGGCGGGGCCGGCGGACGACCTCCGCCGAGGTCCTCGTGGTCTTCAAGACCGCCCCGAAGACCGTCGGCGCGCTGTTCCGCTACCTCGCGTCGGTGCACCCGTACGAGGTTCCCGAGATCGCCGAGGTCGACGTACTCCGGGCGGAGCCACGCTATCTCGACTGGCTCACCGCCCTGGTCGACCCGACGTCGGTCCCCAGGGCCCACCCGGCTAGGCGTCCGGCAGGACCGCGAGGCCGGGGAGCTCGAGCCCTTGGACGAACTCGAGCGCGGCGCCGCCCCCGGTCGAGACGAACGCGAACGAGCCGATGACCCCGAGCTCCTCGGCGACCCGGGCGGAGTCGCCCCCCGCGGCGACGTGGTAGCCGGGGACGGTCCCGAGCCGCGAGAGGACCTCGGCGGTGCCTGCCGAGAACCGCGGGTCCTCCGCGAGGCCGAGCGGACCGTTCCAGAAGACGGTCTTCGAGCCCTCCAGGGCGTGGACGAACGCCGCGCGGCTCAACGGACCGATGTCCTTCGCGACCGCGTCCGGGGCGACCGCCCCCACCGGCATCGCCGTCCCTTCGGAGACCCCCGGACGCTCCACGACCAGGTCCGTCGGCAACACGACCTCGGTAGCGGACGTGGCCGCGAGACGGAGGAACTCGTCGACCGCCTTGTCGACCCCCTCTTCCACGGGCGTCGAGCCGAGCCGCGCACCCCGGGCGCGCAGGAACGGGAACGCGAGCGCGCCGCCGATCGCCAGACGGTCGGCGCGACCGAGGAAGCTCGCCAGGAACGGGAGCTTGTCGGCGACCTTCGCCCCGCCGACGAGGACGACGTACGGCCGGGGCGGCTGGTCGACCAACGGGGTCAGGGCCCGTACCTCGCGCTCCACGAGGAGGCCCGCGAACGACGGAAGTCGGCGGGGGACCCCCACGGTCGAGGCGTGGGCCCGGTGGACCGCGCCGAAGGCGTCCTCGACGAACAGCTCGCCGAGCTGGGAGAGCTGGGTGGCGAATCCGGGGTCGTTCGCCTCCTCGCCGGCGTGGAACCGCAGGTTCTCGAGCAGGAGCGTGTCGCCGTTGCCGAGCCGCGCGACGGCCTGCAGGGGTTGGACGCCGACCGCGTCCTCGGCGAGGGGGACCGGGGTCCCGAGCAAGGCGCTCAGGCGGTGGGCGACCGGCCGGAGCGAGAACCGCGGGTCGCGCTGACCGTTCGGGCGGCCGAGGTGGCTCATCACCACCGACCGGGCCCCGGCCGCCCGGAGATGCTCGAGCGTGGGCAGCGCCTCGGTCAGCCGACGATCGTCGGCGACCCCTCCGTGCCCGTCGAGCGGGACGTTGAAGTCCACGCGGACGAGAACGCGTCGTCCCCGGAGCGGGGCGGAGCCGATCCCCCGCTTGGACCGCATCGGCCAACGGCCATGGACCGCGCGGTATCAGCGTTGCGCCGAGGGGGGGCTCGCGGCGAGCGCGCGGCGGACGTCGTCGATCGCCTTCCGGGTCGCCGGCAGGTCGAGCCCGACCTGGCCGCCCCGGCGGAGGATCTCCCCGGAGATCGCGTCGAGCTCGGTCGGCCGACCCCGGTCGACGTCCTGGAGCATGCTCGAGCGGTTCTCGGCGGTCGAGCGGACGATCCGTTCGAAATCGGCGCGCGCGGTGTCGACGGTCAGGTCGACCCCGCTTCGCCGGGCCACCTCGACCGCCTCCGCGAGGAGGAGCTCCGCCTCCTGGCGTGGGGGGCCGTCGAGGAGCGCGCCGTTCGGCACGCGTCGGATGGCGGTGACGGGGTTGATCGCCGCGTTGACGGCCACCTTCCTCCAGAGCTCGAGCTCGAACGTCGGGCTCGTGCGGACGCTGAAGCCTCCACGGCGGAGCAGCCCGACGAACGTCTCGACCGCCGCCCCGGCCGCACCTGCCGAAGCCGGTTCGGGAAGGACGACCTCGCCGGTCCCGGTCGCACGGACGCGTCCCGGTCCCAGGAACGTCGCCGGTACGGTCTGGACCGCGCGGACGAGGACCGCCTCCGGGTGCGACCAGCCGGCCTCCCGTAGCGCCCGGGCGGCGACCCCCTCGATCCCGAGGCCGTTGCCGAGGAGGGCCGTCGGGGTCGGCGCGACCACCTTCGCGAGGCCCGTCAGCGCATCGACCAGATCGTACGCCTTCACCGTCACCAGGACCTCGTCCGGTGCCGCGTCCCGTGCGACCTGCGTGAGCGCAGGGAGGCGGAACGTGCCGGGGTCGACCCCCTCGACCCTCAGGCCGTGCGCCCGGATCGCTGCGACGTGGGCGGGCCGCCCGACGAGCAGGACCGATTCGCCGGCTGCCGCGAGCCGGGCCCCGAACAGGCTCCCGACGGCCCCCGCTCCGAGGACCAGTACGCTCCCCACGGACCCGGCCCGGCCAGCCTATTCCCGCCGGCGGACGACCTCCGCGAGCGACGGCACCCGGCCGAGATCGCGGCGCAGAAGCGCGAGCAGCCCCTCGTAGTAGCGTACCTGCTCACGGGCCTGGCGGACCTTCAGCCGGAGATAATCCTCCTCCCGCCGGAGGCGGGCGACCTCCCCCGCGAGCTCTCGCTCCGTCGACCGGAGATATTCGATCCTATCGGAGAACCGGTCCGGGCGGACCATAGCTCACCTGCCTCACCGGCACGCGGCCGTGGACCTCCACGAACTCCCGCGAGGTCCGCTCCAGCTGGGAGAGCTCCTTGTGGACCCGGTGCATCCGCAGCTCGAGCCTCCTCCGCCGATCCTGGAGCTCGCTCAGCGCCCGCTCCAGGGCCTCCAGCCGCTTCCGCCACTTGTCCCGCTCCTGGACACCGGCGATTGCGGAGTCGACGCGGCCCATCCGCCCTCCGACGGGGCGGGCGGGAATCAATCTTTCGCCCGAACGGGGCCCCTCGCCGGCACCGTTAAGCCCTAAGAAACCTCGCTGCGGACGGAGAGGGGATGACGGCGCTCGGGAAGGTCGTCGTGCTCGGCGCGGGGAACATCGGCGGCTCCCTGGCTCAGCGCCTCGCGGAGGCCGACCTCGCGACCGAGGTCGTCCTCGTCGACATCGTCGACGGTCTGCCCCAGGGCAAGGCGCTGGACATCGCCGAATCGGCCCCGATCGTCGGCTTCTCTACCCGAGTGACGGGGTCGACCTCGCTCGACGCCGTGCGGGGGGCGGAGGTCGTGGTCGAGACCGCGGGCCTCGCAAGGAAGCCCGGGATGAGCCGCTCGGACCTCCTGGAGAAAAACGCCGCGATCGTCGGGGCCCACGCCGACGCGGTACGGTCGATGGCGCCCCAGGCAGTCTGCCTCGTCGTGACGAACCCGGTCGACGTGATGACCGCCTACTTCCGCGAACGCAGCGGCCTCCCCGCCTCCCGGGTCTTCGGCGAATCCGGGACGCTCGACGCCGCGAGGTTCCGCTCCTTCGTCGCCGAGGCGCTCGGCGTCGCGCCGCGCGACGTGACGGCGTTCGTCCTCGGCACCCACGGCGACACGATGGTCCCGGTCCTATCGCTCTCGAGCGTCTCGGGGGTTCCGCTCACCCGGCTCCTGTCGGCCGCCCAGCTCCAGGCGATCGTCGAGCGGACCAAGCAGGGCGGCGCAGAGGTCGTGAACCTCCTCAAGACCGGTAGCGCCTACTTCGCGCCCACGGCGAGCCAGGCGGAGCTCGTCCGCGCGATCGCCGACAACGAACACCGTCTCCTGTCCGCTTCCGCGCACCTGGACGGGGCGTTCGGGGAGCGGGGGGTCTACGTCGGCGTGCCGGTGGTCATCGGCCGTTCCGGGGTCGAGAAGGTCGTTGAGGTCGACCTGTCGCCCCAGGAGAAGGAGGCGTTCGCGGCGAGCGTCCGGGCGGTTCGCGCCGACCTCGACATCCTGGCCAAGCTCCCAGGGGGTCGATAGGCGATGGCGGCCGCCGCGGTCGCGTCGCCGGAGACCGGCACCGGCTTCGTGGAGATCAAGCGCCGCCTGGCCACGCTCCGGTACACCACCGACGCGAAGGACCGAGCGCACATCACCGTCCGCCCCGAGGTCTGCGCCCGGTGTCCGCACTCGCGCTGCACGTTCGTGTGCCCGGCGAAGTGCTACGAGCGCATGGACGGTCGGCTGGTCTTCCGCTACGAGGACTGCCTCGAGTGCGGGGCGTGCGACATCGCCTGCGACCAGGGGTCGGTCACCTGGACCCTGCCGCGGGGTCCCTACGGGGTCCGCTACACCTACGGCTGAGCCGGTCCGGCCCCGCGCGGCGTCCCGCGACCGCCGCTCCGTGTCGCGCCAGGGTTCCTTTCGACGAACAGATTAAAGCCCCCCAGTCGGGCATTCGCGCGCGGAGCAGGCTTACGCCGACCGCGGCCGTCGCCTCCGCACCGTCGACCCTCTTCCCGTACCGGCCCCGCCCTCCGCAGGAGGCGATCCTGGCCGGCCTGGCGGAGGTCGTCGGGCGCGGCGGCCCTCTCCTCGTCAACGCCCCGAGCGGCTCGGGCAAGACCATCGCGGCGCTCGTTCCGCTCGTCGAGCATGCCCAGCGGGCCGGGCACCGGATCCTCTACCTGGTGCGGACGCAAGCCCAGGAGGTCCAGCTGATGCGGGAGGTCGCGACCCTCGGGCACCGCCTCGACCGAGCCGTCCTCGCCCTCGGGCTCGAGGGCCGCTCCAAGCGGTGCTTCCTCCTCGAGAGCGACCCGGAGGTGAAGGGCGCCACCGCCGAGGAGCACGGCAAGCTCTGCGCGGACCGCAAGCGCTCGACGGAACGGGCGCTCCGGGGCGAAGAGCCGTCCGCACCCCCCCGCGAGATCCCCGAAGACGGGGAGATCGATCTCACCGATCTTGACGGCTGCCCGTACTACGCTCGGGTCGTCGGGAGCGACCTGGACGCCCTCACCGAGACGCTGCAGGCCCGGCCGGCCCCGCCGCCCGAGTTCGAGAAGATCTGCCGCGACGACAACCTGTGCGCCTACGAGCTCTCCAAGCGGCTCCTCCCGCGAGCCACGGTCGTCGTCGCCCCGTACGCGTTCTTCTTCCACCCGCACGTCCGCCGCTCCCTGTTCGGCTGGATGGGGTGCGAGGCCCCCGCGGTCGACCTCGTCGTCGACGAGGCGCACTACCTCCCCGAGTACCTGCGCGACCTCACGACGGTCGCGCTGCCGGAGGAGTCGGTCCGGCGGGCCCGCGACGAGGTCGCCGAGCGCGGGGACTTCCAGCTGCCGAACGGGCCGAGCGCGACCCGGTTCTTCGACGTCGTCCGTGCGGCGATCGAGGAGCTCGCCCACGCGCTCGTCCGGGGGGACGACGCCCTCCTCCCGAGCGGCGTCTTCGAGGAGTCGCTCCTCGCGGCCCTCGGCGGGAACAGCCATCGGTTCGACACCTGGCTCGGGGCGCTCGCCACCTGGGGGGAGAACCTCCGGGACGAGCGACGGCGAGAGCGACGCCTGCCGCGCTCCTGGGTCCACACGGTCGCGATCACGCTGCTGAGCTGGCCGAAGCTCGAGCCCCCCCGGTACGCCAAGGTCGTCACCCGCGTCCCCCGTCCGGCGCTCGAGGCGTTCGCGTTGGACGCCTCCGAGGCGGCCCGTCCGATCCTCGACTGCCACCTTTCGGTCCACATGTCGTCGACGCTCGCGCCGCTCGACGAGTACCGCGATGCCCTCGGCCTCGGCCCGACCAGCCGACGGGTCGACGTGCCGTCGCACCTCCCGCGGGAGAACTGCCGCTACCTCTACGACCCGACGGTCACGACCGACCCCGGCGAGCTCCGGGAGGACCCGAGGGCCGTGGCGCGCCTCGCCGACCGCATCGCGAAGGTCCTCGAGGTCCTCCCGGTGAAGACCGAGGTCCTGTTCCCCACGTTCGAGCTGATGCGCCAGGTGCTCGAGGCCGGGCTCCAGTCCCAGCTCCCGCCGAACCCGTTCGTCGAGTACGCCCGCCTGCCGACCTCCGACCTGTGGAGGTCGATCGAGGGATGGAAGAGCGAGCCGCCGTCGTCGGTCCTGCTCGGGGTGGCGGGGGGCCGCCTCGCGGAAGGGATCGACCGTCCGGACGACGAGCTCGGCGCGGTCGTCCTCGTCGGCATCCCGTACCCCCGGCCCACGGCGAAACGGCGCGCGCTGGAGGAGTTCCTCGACCGGACCGTCGGCCGGGGGACGGAGTACGCGCACCGGGCGCCCGCGGAGCGGGCGATCCGCCAGGCGTTCGGGCGGCTCGTCCGCACCGAGCAGGACCGGGGTCTCGCGATCGTCCTCGACCGAAGAGCCCCGAGGTTCGCCGACATCCTGCCCGGCCTCGCTCCGGTGGAGGACCTCGGACGCCTCAGCCGCGAGTTCTTCGGCCGTCGCGCGCGGTGGGCGACCGGCCGGAGCCGGGACGCGGACGCCGTCCTCACGCCGGGCGGACCCGCCGGCGCGGCGTTGTCCGGCGCCGACCCCGCGGAAGCGGACGAGCCCCGCCTGTAGTCGCGCGTCCGGCTCCCCCGCCGTTCGGGTCACGCGAACGTTCAAGACGCCGCGCGGCACACCCCGCCCCGTGATCATCACCCGGACGCCGCTACGGATCAGCTTCGCGGGAGGCGCCACCGACCTCCCGTCGTTCTACCGGACCTACGGCGGAGGCGCGGTCACGAGCGCCGCGATCGACCGCTACGTGCACGTCCTGGTCAACCCGAAGTTCGACCGATCGATCCGGGTCGCGTACTCCCGGACCGAGAACGTCGAGCGGCTCGCCGACATCCAGCACCCGCTGTTCCGCGAGGCGATGCGGGCGACCGGCCTGCACGAGGCCATCGAGGTCCACACCATCGCCGACATCCCGGGCGAGGGGACCGGGCTCGGCTCGTCCTCCACGCTCACGGTGGGCCTGCTCAACGCCTTCTACGCCTACCAGGGGATCCTCAAGGACCCGGCCGAGCTCGCGCGCGAGGCGTGCGAGATCGAGATCGACCGCCTCGGGGGCGCGCAGGGGAAGCAGGACGACTACATCGCCGCGTTCGGGGGGGTCCAGCACTTCGAGTTCCACGCGGACGACTCGGTGCGCGCCTCGCCGATCCCGCTCTCGACACACGACCGGGAGGCGCTGAGCGAGCACCTCTCCCTCTTCTACACCGGAACGACCCGCAAGGCGCAGGACCTGCTCCAGCGCCAGAGCGAACGCACCTCCGTGAACCGTCCGGCGCTCGAGCGGATGCGGGAGCTCGCCCGGGACGCCCGCGACGCGCTCCTCCACACGGACTTCGAGCGGCTCGGCCGGATCCTGGACGAGGGCTGGGGCCTCAAGCGGGGCCTCTCGAGCGGGATCTCGAGCGACGCGATCGACGCCCGGTACGCGGCCGCGAAGGCCGCCGGCGCTTGGGGCGGCAAGATCACCGGCGCCGGCGGGGGCGGGTTCTTCCTCCTCGTCCATCCTCCCGGGCGGAGCCATGAAATAGCGCGGGCCCTAGCGCCGATGGAGAGGCTTCCGGTGCGGATCACTCCCGAAGGCTCGCGGATCCTCTTCGTGGGACGATGACCGAGCTCTCCGGTCTCGACGCCTACGTCCGGAACTACCTCGCCGACACCCGCTCGGCGCTCGAGCAGCCCTACCTCCTCGAGGGGCTGCGCCGGCTCGTCCCGCTGCTGCTCCGGGCGCGGAGCGAGGGCCGCGCGATCTTCTTCTTCGGCAACGGCGGGAGCGCCGCGACGTCGAGCCACATGTCGCAGGACCTCGGCAAGCTGACGATCGTCGAAGGGAAGCGGCGGTTCCGGTCCCTCTCGCTCGCGGACCCGCTTCCGCTCATCCTCGCCTGGGCGAACGACGCTAGCTACGCCGAGGTGTTCGCCGAACAGATCAAGAGCCAGGGCCGGGCCGGCGACGTGGCGATCGGGATCTCGGGCAGCGGCAACTCCCCGAACGTCCTCCGCGCGCTCGAGGAGGCCCGCAAGCTCGGGATGAGCACCGTCGGCCTCATCGGGATGGGCGGGGGGAAGATGAAGGCCCTCTGCGACCTTCCGATCGTCGTCCCGTCGGGGAACATGCAGCACATCGAGGACGTCCACCACATCGTGCTGCACCTGGTGACGGCGTACCTGAGGGACGAACACCCCCCACCGGGCGGATGACGGTCCGGGTCCGGGACTACATGGTGCTCGAGGTCGAGCACCTCCCCTCCACGACGACCATCGGCGAGGCGACCCGCCGCCTCACGCGCAGCCGCCACCACGGCCTGCCCGTCACCGACGCGGACGGCAAGCTCGTCGGCTTCGTGAGCGCGAAGGAGCTGCTGCGCCATGCGTCCGACCGCGAGACCCCGCTCTCCGACATCATCCGGCCGGGAACGTACACGGCGAACCCCGAGACCGCGCTGGACGACGCGGCGCGGATCATGTTCCGCTTCGGCCTGCGCGACCTCCCGATCATCGACGGGCACGGCCGTCTCTGCGGGGTCCTGTCCAACCTCGACGTCGTCCGCTCGCATTTCGAGCGCGCCTCCCCCGTGAAGGCGGATACGCTCAAGCGGCTCCTCGCCGAACGCTACGGGCTCGAGTTCGCGATCCACCGCGGCCTCGTCCCGATCGACCGCCTGACCCCGACCCAGTGGAAGGTCTTCGAGGACGAGCTCGAGGGGCGGCGCTACGAGCTCGAGCGGGGGTTCGCCGAGCCGGTCCTGGTCCTCCAGAAGGGGGAGCGCTGGCTCCTGGTGGACGGCCACCACCGCGCGCTCGCTGCCCAGGAGATGGGCCTGGCCCAGCTCCAGGCGTTCGTCCTGACCTGCAGCCGGCCCGAGGAGTTCGCTGTCAAGGAGACCGGCTTCGAGCGCGTGGCCTCCGAGCACCACCTCCGCTCGGTCGCGGACATCGAGATCGACCGGTCCGCGCACCACCCGCTGGTCGAGGTGACGACGCAGCTCCTGAGGCGCCTCGAGCCCGGGGTCGAGCCCACGGGCGACGCGCCGTAGCTCGGTCCGGGTCGGTCGGTACCGCCGGCATATCAAGCGACGCCGGCGTCGTGGCGGCACCGATGGAGCTGCCGCTTCCGGCCCTCGACGTGAGCACGGGGCTGCTCCCGTTCGCGGTGGTCGCCGTCGCGATGGTCGCCGTGACGGTGCTGGTGCTCGGGCTGGTGCGGCCGTCGGACGGGCGGCCCCCGCTCGTGACCCAGGTGCTCCTCGCGGTCGCGGTCGTCGGGGGCGGGTCGGTCCTCCTTCTCGCGCTCCTGTTCGTCTTCCTCGACCCCGACGGGACGACCGCGTGGACCTGGGTCCTGCTCGCCTTCAACTTCATGATGATGGTGCCCATCGGGCTCTGGTTCGTGGGCCAGATCGTCTTCCGGGACCGGCGGATCGTCGACCGGGGCTGGGCCTGGCCCTTAGGCATCGGCGTAGCGGTGACCGGCTCGGAGGTGCTGATGGGCCTCCTGTTCGCCGTGGGCGGGACGTCCGGCGGCGGGGCCGCCGGCGCTCTCGCGCTCGGGCTCTCGTCGGTTTGGTTCTTCTGGTCGATGGCCGGGGTGATGGCGCCGCTGGTCGCCTGGGCCCCGTTGTCGGCGGTGGGGCGGGCCGGCGGCTGGTCGCTCGTGGCCGTGACGGCGGCCGCGCCGTGGGTTCGGCCGCACCCGCTCGTCGGGGGCGTCGCGATGGCGGCCCTGATGGTCGGCGCGTTCATCCTCCTCGTGCGCCCGATCTGGCGGGGCACGGTCGGCCGGGCCGACGGTCCCCTCCTGCTCGCCCTCGGGGGGGCGTTCTTGGCGATGACGACCTGCGGCCTCGCGGTCGCGGTCACGGGGGGCGCCCAGCCGGCGGTCCTCGCGTTCGGGGCGACGATGGCCCTGGTGATGGTCGCGGAGGTGAGCTACCTCCTGCGGCGGAGCTACGGTGCCGGCACCCCGAGCCTGGGGGTCACACCTCTGCACGGTGCGGCGGCCGCCGCCGAGCCGACCGGCGTGCGGGCCGGCCCGTCGGCCGGTCCGTGACCCCCCCGGGCGGTCGCCGTGGACGATTCGTACAGCGACCATATCAACCGACCGTCGGTCGCCGGCCGTCAGGACGATCCGTGACCGACGCGTCGCGCGTACGCCCGTCGGGCCTCCGGCGACGCCCGGGGCCATGGTTGCTAGCCGGCCTCCTCTTGGCGGCCGCCTCGCTGCCGGGCGGCCTCGCTGCCGCGCACGTCGTCCGCGTCGCCCCCGAGGTCGGGGTCGCTCGACCCCTGGCGTCGAACCCGAGCTTCTCCGTGAGCCTCACGGACGCGCCCGCGTTCGTCCCGAGGTTCCTGAACGCCACCGTGAGCGGGCCGGTCAACGTCAGCGTCCACCTCAGCAACACCGGCGCGATCGCCCACACGTTCACCGTCGCGAACCAGTCCGGGGTCGTCCTCAACCGTTCCTGGACCCCGCAGCAGCTGGACGCCTACTTCTCGACGAACGGTTGGCTCGCGACCAAGAACGTCTCCGCCGGCGGCAGCGCGTGGGCGAACTTCACCCTCGCCGCTTCCAGCACGTTCCGCTCGTTCGAGTTCGTCTCGACGATCCCCTACCAGTTCCAGGCCGGGATGTGGGGGTTCCTCAACCTGACCCCCATCGGGCCGTCGGTCGTCGTCAACGAGAGCGCGACCGCCAGCTTCCAGTTCATCCCGAACGTCCTGAGCGCCGGGCCGAGCGTCCACGGCCCGGTGTCGCTCCACGTCAACGTGACGAACATCGGCGGCGACAGCCACACCTTCACGGTCTCGTCGCAGGCCAACGTCACCCTGACCTCGCTCGCCAACCTCTCGACCTTCACGCCGCTCGCGAACGTCCCTATCCCGTCTGGCGCCCCGGGGTTCGCCTGGGCGAACTTCACCGTCCCGGCCGTCGGGGTCTACGAGTACGTTTGCACGATCTCGGGCCACTTCGCGGCCGGGATGTACGGCTTCCTCTACGTCGGGGTACCGGTCCCCGCGCCGCCCCCGAGCCCGAGCTCCGCGATCGTCGAGGTGCCGGTCCTCCTCGGCTCGGCCCTGCTGCTGGGCGTCGGCCTGGTCCTGGCCCTGGTGACGGCCTATGCCGGTCGGTTCCCGAAGGAGCCGGCCCCGCCCGAGCACGGGTCGTAGACGCGCCGGCGGGCGTCCCAGGTTCACGGGGGACCCGCCGCAAGGTGGCGGGGTCACCGGCGGCTCAGACGACCTTCAGGAACGAGCGCATCGTCCCGTGGTACGTGCCGCAGAACTCGGTGCACTGGATCAGGTAGAGGGTCCCGACGGACGCCGTGGACGGGATCTGGATGTCGATCGAGTTCGTGCGGCCCGGGATCGCATCGAGGCGGATGCCCAACTGGGGGATGTTGAACGAGTGGATGACGTCGGTCGACGTGATGTTGACCTGGACCACCCATCCCGGCTGGGCCCACAGTTCGCCGCCCGAAACGGAGTTGTTGGCGGCGTCGTAGGTCGAGTTGTAGGTGCTGTGGTTCGCCGGGTAGTAGAACTCCCAGTACCACTGGTGGCCGGTGACGTCCACGTACTCGTCCGGATGGGGGTTGAGGGCGTCGACGTGGTACAGCAGGATCGTCGAGTAGACCGCGACCCCCGCGATCAGCCCCACGACGGCAAGGGTCCAGGCGACCTCGAGCCGTTCAACCATGGCGGCGTCCCTTGGCCTTCGGGTCGCGGAACTTGACGATGGCGTAGACGAGGAACGAGAACGTTACGACCGCCCCGGCGGCGCTGATCGCGACCATGACCCAGATGAGGGGGCTCGTCAGCTGGAGGTTGCTCTCGCTCGTCCCGATCCCGGCCGGAGCGACGGCCGCGAGCACGGCCGCGACGGTCGACGACGCCGAGCGCACGAGGGCCACGCACGGGTGGGGAGGGCCGGCGTTCTTATCGCCGCCGTTCGTACCGCGGCCGCCCGGGCGGGCTCGCGGGTCGCCCGCCGGGCACCGCGCGTTCGTACGGAATGGCTTTGAACCGTCCCTTGGGTGCCGAGCGTCGGCCGGGGGCCGACCAGTCGACGACCATGGTGAACCGGACGCGTCTCCTCGCCGTGGCGGTCGCCGTCGGGCTCGTCCTCGGCGGGGTCGCGGCGGTGGCGAGCGCGCGGGTCGTTGTCGCGAGCCCGATCGAGGTCGCCTCCGGCTCGTCGATCGAAGAGACGGCCGCGGCCGGTTTCGCGTTCGATACGCGCGGGTTCGAGATGGTCCCGCTGAACACCTCGATCGCCGTCACGTTCTTCGACTCGGACACGGGCGGCCCGCACACGTTCACCATCGTCAACGACCCCGGGGTCCAGATCCCGGCCTCTGCCGACCTCGCGAGCCTCCTCTCGAAGG
The DNA here is from genome assembly GCA_035624925.1 of Thermoplasmata archaeon. Taxonomy (GTDB): domain Archaea; phylum Thermoplasmatota; class Thermoplasmata; order Lutacidiplasmatales; family UBA184; genus Lutacidiplasma. The sequence goes on along the minus strand of DASPQN010000012.1, from coordinate 11,664 downwards.
ACGGGGTCCTGGTCGACCTGACGGCGGTGACCGGCTCGCACGGCGGGTACAACAACTCGAGCTTCACCTCCCCCAAGGCCGCGGGCTGGTACGAGTTCGTCTGCACGGAGCCGGGCCACTTCCAGGCCGGGATGTACGGCTTCATCGCGTTCGGCGAGAACCTGCCCGCGAACCTCACGCTCGGGAGCGGCTCGCCGGGACCCGGCCTCGCCGTGTTCATCATCATCGGCACGATCGTGGCGCTGACGGTCCTCGCGATCGTGCTCGGGTTCATCGTCGGCCAGCGGGAGGGCTCGCGGCACGAGATGCCCCCGGAGCGGCTAGGTTATCCCGAACCGTCGTCGCCGGAGCCGTTGCCGGCCACCCCGGGCCGCCCGCCCCACGCCCCGTAGGCCGCGCGCGGCGCCGCGCGCAAGGCTTAAAGGGGGCTCCCCTGCATGACCTACGGACCTCGTAGTAGGTTCGGAGAGTCGAGATGGCTTGGGGAACGCCGAATCGGGAACGCCGCGTGCTGAAGGCGGGTCATTCGTCGATCGCCGTGACGTTGCCGAAGCCGTGGGCCGAGGCGATGAACCTCCGGCCGGGCGACCTGGTCGTCTTCGACCAGAACGATGACGGCGCGCTCTACCTCAAGCCGGCGCCGGCCCCCGGGGGGACGGTCAACGCGGCCCCGTACATCGTCCAGGCCCCCTCCTTCGACACCGACGGGGTCCTCGAGCGCCTGATCGTCGGCGCCTACCGGGCCGGCCACGACGCGATCGAGATCCGGACCGACGCCCCCCTCGGACCCGAGCGGGCCGAGGAGGTCGCCGAGGCGGCCCGAGGGCTCCTCGGCGTCTCGGTGGTCGCCCAGGAGCCGACCCGCGTCGTGCTGCAGAACTTCATCGACCCGTCCAAGTACGGGCTGCCGCAGCTCGTCCAGCGCATGAAGATGATCCTGCTCGCGTTCCTCGACGAGATGGAGGAGGTCGTGCGCCGGCGCGCCCGGAGCCGCCGGCGCGGGACGCTGGAGGAGGAGGCGAAGAAGGTCCTCTCGCTCTTGGTCCGGCAGCTGTTCCTCGCGAGCCGCGACTGGTCGCTCGCGCGCCGGATCGGCAGCCCCGACCCCCGCCAGTTGCTCGAGTGGCGTGTCGTCGTCCATGCGCTGGAGGAGCTCGCCTCCTACTACGGCGAGGCGCTCGCGCTCCTCAACGAGGAGTCCGACAAGCTCGGTTCGGAGACCGCCGCCGCCCTGGCCGAGCGGCTCCCGGAGATCCAGAACCGCCTCAAGGACGTCGTGGACGCGTTGATGCAGCGGTCGTTGGAGCGCGCCTGCGAGGTCTATCAGGGAGGGCCGAACGGCGAGCGGCTCGCGCTCGTCGCGCGCCGGAACCTCACGCCGGCACGCGGGCCGCCGTCCGCGAGGCTCGCCCGGCACCTGCTCGAGCGCTCGGGGCTGTGCGTCGACCTGCTCGCCGAGCTCGCGATCGACCGCGCCGTCGCGGCCGGCAACGAGACCGTGCTCGCCGAGGCGGCGTAACGGCGCGCCGGTCGGCGCCCCTGCGCCGCGTCGGGAGACCCGGCGCGCGCGGACCCGGGTTTATCCATGCGGAGTTCGCACCGTCCGGACCTGTGGGGTCTTCCCCTACGAACGCCTAATCGTCCGACCCCGAGTGCTCTGCCGAAGGACGGCGATGTTCGACTCGATAGATGACTGGCTGATCATCGCGGTCGTGGCGGGGATCCTCTTTTACGGCTCGAGCAAGATCCCTCAGCTCGCCCGCAGCCTAGGTCGATCGGTCGGCGAGTTCAAGCGCGGGCGACTCGAGGTGGAACGGGAACTCAAGGCCGAGCAGGCCGCGTCCACGGCGGCCGCAACGCCCCCGGGCCCGGCCCGCTAGACGCGCGGGACGGGCCGCGGGCGATGCGACCGGAGGCGAACGAAGCGGGGCGTCTCGCGCCCGGCGGTCCGACCGGGACCGCGGCGGGAGGTCCCGGGTGACGGATGGGGGACCTCGAAAGGATCCTCGCGATCGTCGCCGAGGCCCGTCGCCGGCTCGTGCGGGTCGGGATCGTCCTCGCGTCGATCTTCGGCTTCGTCCTGCTGTTCAAGCTGGTGCCGGTCCGGCTGACGCTCCTCGGGGTCCCCTGGCCGCTCGCCTACCCTTGGCCGAGCCCGTTCGACAACGTCACCGCCCAGCTGTTCCGGGCGCTCGTCCCGCTCATGCTCCCGCACGACGTCACGCTCCTGAACGTCGGGGTCGGCGATTCCATCGTCGCCCAGATGGAGATCGGGATCCTCCTCGCCCTCGTCGTCGGCATGCCGTGGATCGTCCACGAGGCCGGGGCGTTCCTCGTGCCGGCGCTGCGGACGAACGAGCGGGCGCTCCTCCGCCAGGTCGGGATCCCGGCGAGCGTCCTCTTCGCCGTCGGGTTCCTCGTGGGCCTGTTCGTCCTGACCCCGTTCACCTACCGCTTGCTGTTCCTGTACGTGGCGGCGATGGGTCTCGCTCCGGTCCTGGGGGTTCAGTCGTTCATCACGTTCACGCTGCTCTATTCGCTCGCCTTCGGGGTCGTCTTCGAGCTCCCCGTCTTCCTCTACGCCCTGACGCGGCTCGGGGTCGTCCGAGCCTCCGCGTGGCGGAAGCACTGGCGCGGGGCGGTGATCGGCTCGCTCGTCTTCGGGATGGTCGTCACCCCGGACAACTCCGGGATCACCATGCTGCTGATCGCGCTGCCGATGTTCGGCCTCTACCTCGGCGGCGCGTACTTCGCGAGCCGATGGGAGGCGCACCGGGACGGCCGCGAGCCGCCGAGGACCGCCTTGGCGGGCGGGTGAGGTAGTGGCGCTGTTCTCCGACCTCGACTGGATCATCGTGCTCGGGGTCGCGGCGTTCCTCCTGTTCGGGCGCGACGGCGGGGCGACCGTGCGCCAGCTCGGCCGGTGGTACGGTCGAGCGCTCCGCCTCAAGCAGGAGCTCTTGAGCGAGGTCGCGCGGGCCGCCGACCTCCCGCTCCCGGGCGGGTCGACCCCCGGCTCGCTGAGGGCGGCGATCCTGGGCCTCGACTCGACCGACGGGGTCCGGACGGGGATCCCGGCCGCGGTGCGCTCCCCCCCGCCCGCGCCACCGGCCCCAGGACCCGCAACCCCGCTGCCCTGGACGGGCGGCTCCCCCGTGACGAGCTGGTCGGCGACGTTCTTCGAGCCGGGGCAGGAGACCCCGACCCACCGATGAGCGTCCTCTCGGCCGGGCAGATCGTCGACCTCGCCGAGGTCCTCTCGATCCTCCTCGGTATCGCGATCACGTGGGCGGTCTACCACGGCAGCGAGGACGCCGAGCTCCCCGGGGAGGCGACGATCCCCCCACCGGGCGAGGTCGATGACGCGACCCCCGAGACGTCGGGGAGGACGCTCTCGTGACCGGAGCGTTCGCCTGCCCGAGCGACTGTCGCTTGGGCGCGAGGCCGTCGCGACCCGATCGCCTGGGCCTCGCCCCCGGTTACGTCCGTCGCGTGGCGGCCGACAGCCATGAGGTCGACGAGACGCGGCGCAACCTGCTCAAGCTCGCGGCCGTGGCCGGGGTCCTCGGGGTCGGCGTCGGGGGAGCCGTCGGGGGCGCCCTGCAGTACGTCCAGCCGCCGGTGGTCGGCATCGCCTCCTATCCCCGGACCCAGCTGATCGACCTCGACGGCAGCCCGCTCACGGTGGCGAAGGTCCAGGCGGAGTACAACGTCGGCACCGACGAGCTCTACCTGTTCGACTACCCGCTCCGGAACGAGCCGAACTTCCTGCTGAACCTCTATCCCCTGAACGGTCAACCCCCCTCCGGGTCGAACGCCGGGGCCGAGAACGTCCCCGGAGGCATCGGGGACCACGGGTCGATCGTCGCCTACAGCGCGATCTGCCAACATCTCGGGTGCCCGGCGCCGGCGATCTCGTACTATCCGCCGGGCCAGTGCCCGGGGAAGACGTTCGGCGCCCTCTCGTTCTACGTCCACTGCTCGTGCCACGGCTCGACGTACGACGTCACGAACGGGGCGGCGAACCTGACCGGCCCCGCGGTGCTCCCGCTCCCCCAGGTCGTGCTCGAGGCGGACGCCTCCGGCAACATCTTCGCGACCGGGATGACGGCGAACAGCCCCCCGGTGAACGGCCACCTCAACACCCTCCAGGGCGACTACGGCGTCGGCTCGTCGACCCAGCTGGCGAAGGAGTCGCCGGTGTTCCTGTGCAGCAACTTCCCATCGTAGGAGGGACGGGCGGTGGGGTTGGGACGATGGTACAACCGGAGCCTGAACCGCATCTGGGGGTTCGTCGAGGACCGGACCTCGATGCGCCGCTGGGCGCTGCGGCCCCAGCCCGAGTTCACGTTCAAGCCGTCGTACTGGACCGGCGCGTTCGTCGCGAACGCCTTCCTCTACCAGGTCGTCTCCGGGGCCCTGCTGCTGCTGTACTACCAGCCGAGCGCGGCGACCAACGCGACGTTCACCGCCTGCGGCCAGCCGGCCGGCACGCTCTCACCGGCGCCGGCCGCCTGGTGCTCGACGTACTACATCATCCACTCGGTGCCGATGGGCTCGCTGCTCCTGTCGACGCACCTCTACGGCGCCTACGCGATGATCTTCCTGATGTTCGTCCACTTTTTCCGGGGCTACTACCTCGGGACGTACAAGGCCCCGCGCGAATTCTCCTGGATGGTCGGGACCCTCTTGATGGTCATGACCCTCGGGATGGGGTTCACCGGCTACCTGCTCCCGTACACCCAGCTCTCCTACAACGCGACGAACGTCGGTCTCGTCCTCGCGCTCCGCCTGCCGACCGTCGGGCCGCTCCTCGGACCGTTCGTGTTGGGGGACGGGACGAACCAGGGCCTGCTCTCGAGGATGTTCGACGCGCACGTCGTCCTGATCCCGATCGCCCTCGCGGCGCTGCTGTACGCGCATATCGCGCTGTTCGAGTCGCACGGGATCGCCCCGCCGGCGACCTCGGACCCGCTCCAGCGCCGCCGGTTCAGCGAACGCGAGAGCAAGCAGCACGTGCCGTTCATGCCCCACATCCTGTTCTACATGGCCAAGTGGGGCCTGCTCTACACCGGGATCCTGTTCGGGATCGCCGCGCTGTGGCCGTGGAACCTCCCGACGTACGTCGGGAACCTCGCGGTGAGCCCCGGGGTGACGGAGCCGGACTGGTACTTCCTCTGGGTGTTCAAGCTCGTCGACTTCCAGGGGGTGACCCCGGTGATCGCCGTCGCGGCCACGACGGGCGTCCTGCTGTACATCCTGTTCCTCCCGTTCCTCGACCGGTCCAAGCGGACCCACCCCCGCGACCGTCCGTTCTTCATCTGGCTCGCCACGTCGCTCCTCGGGTTCTTCATCGTCATGACCGTCTGGGGGGGCGAGACCCCCGGCCTGGAGATCCCCCCGATGGCCGTCGCCCAGACGCTCGGCCCGATCTTCGCCGTGAACGCCGTCGCGGTCGGGCTGTTCCACTGGCGCTACGCCCGCCAGTACCGCCGCCGCCTCGCCGCGAGGGCCGGCACGGCGACCGCCGCCTACCCGTCCTCGGCGCCCTCGGGCGCTACGCCGATCGCGACCGTGGAGGCGCAGGCCCGTGAGTAGCTCCCCGAACGAGACCCCGGTCTGGAGGACCGGCACCCTGTGGGGGATCCTCGCCGTGCTCCTCGTCTTCGGGGCGGTGGGGGCGGCGACGTTCGTCTACGGCTGCCTGGCGCTGCTCGGCGGCAATCTCCTCGGTGTCGGCGTCGCGGCGTTCGGCGCGGTCGTCGCGATCCTCGCGCTGCTGTTCATGATCGGGATCCTCTACCGGGTCGACCGGTACCGGGGCGTCGTCGGACGGAGGGTCGAGTTCTTTGAGTGACGTCCGGGACGCCGACCTCGCCGACCTCCAGCGGAGGACGCTCGACCGCTACGCCGTGGTTACCCTGCTGATGCTGGTCGGGATCGCGATCCTCGTCGCCTACGCCATCCGCCTCGGCCCGCTGACGAGCCCGGGGGCGCAGCAGTCGTTCGGCTACGCGGTCGCGCTCATGGCGCTCATGGGGGCCGTGATCTTCCATGTCGCCGACCGGACCTACCGGGTCTGGCCGCTCGGGCGCCGGGTCCGGCCGACCCCGCCCGCGCCGATCACCCTCGACAGCTGGGTCCGCTTCCTGAAGGTCCTGATCGTCGTCCTCGCGGTCGCCGGTATCGCCTACATGGTCGGGGAGCTTCTCGCATGAACCTCTCCGCCCCCGCGAGCGGCCTCCTCAGCCTCGAGGTCACGATCGCCGTCGTGGCCGGGCTCGCCGCGTTCCTGCTCGCCGTCCTCTCGTTCCGGGGGACCTGGCTGGTCGGGGCGATCCGCAAGTGGCTGTTCACGAGCGACCACCGGAAGATCGGCCTGATGTACATCGTCACCGGGATCGTGTTCTTCTTCATCGGCGGGATCTACGCGATCCTGATCCGCACGGACCTCGGGTTCGTCCAGGGGTTGGGGCTCGACCCGCAGACGACCCTAGGGATCTCGCCGGACGTCTACTCGACCCTGTTCACGATGCACGGCGTGCTGATGATCTTCATGTTCATCATGCCGACGCTCGCCGGCTTCGGGAACCTCCTGGTCCCGTCGATGATCGGCTCGCGGGAGATGGCGCTCCCGCGGATCAACGCGATCGCGTTCTGGATGCTCCCGCCCGCCGGGATCATCCTCCTGCTGTCGAACGCCAACGCGGGCTGGACCGGCTACGTCCCGCTCTCCGTGACCCTGCCGGGGAACGGGATCGACCTGTGGATCCTCGGGCTGCACATCCTCACGATCTCGTCGATGCTCGGCTCGGTGAACTTCCTCGTCACGATCGTCAAGCACCGCGCGCCGGGGGTCCACTACTGGAACATGCCGCTGTTCGTCTGGTCGGTGCTCATCAACTCCGTCCTGCTGATCTTCGCCCTCCCGTCGCTGTCGGTCGGCCTGACGATGATCCTCTCGGACCGGCTCTTCGGGACCCACATCCTCGCGTCGGTCAACGGGACGCCGCTCGGCGGGGCGCTCCTCTACCAGAACATCTTCTGGTTCTTCGCGCATCCCGAGGTCTACGTCATGGTCCTGCCGGCGTTCGGGATCATCTCGACGGTCCTGCCGAAGCTCGCGCGCAAGGACATCTACGGCTACGGCGCGATGGCGATCGCCCTGGGGGCGTTCGCCGTCCTCTCGTTCGCCGTCTGGGAGCACCACATGTTCGTCACGGGGATCGCGACGAACATCCGGTTCGTGTTCATGCTCACGACGATGGCGATCGCGGTCCCGAGCGCGGTGAAGACGTTCAACTGGGTCGCGACGCTGTGGGGCGGGCGGATCTGGATGGCGGTGCCGATGTGGTTCTGCGTCGCGTTCATCACCGGCTTCGTCATCGGCGGGCTCTCGGGCCTGATGCTCGCGTCGATCCCGGTCGACTACCTCTACCACGGGACGTACTTCGTCGTGGCCCACTTCCACTACATCCTGCTCGGCGGGACGCTCATGGCGATCTTCGCCGGGATCTACTTCTACTTCCCGATCCTGACCCGCCGCTGGTACAGCCAGCGCCTCGGTCAGGTCCACTTCCTGCTCACGTACGTCGGGGTGAACCTGCTGCTGTTCCCGATGTTCATCCTCGGGGCCGAAGGGATGCCGCGCCGGGTCTACACCTACCTCTGGACCGGCAACTTCCAGGCGCTCAACTTCCTCGCGACGCTCGGCTCCTTCATCTTCGGGATCGGCCAGCTCGTCTTCCTCTACAACATGGTCCACTCGTACTACGCCGGCGAGCCCGTCACGACCGCCGACCCGTGGGGCGAGCCGCTCCCGTCGACGATCGTCGGCCCCGCGGTCCCCGAGCCGAGCCGTGCGCCGCTCCCGACCCCGGTCCCGACCGCCGCCGAGGGGCCGTAGGAGGGGGCCGATGCGGGGGCACGACCTGTTCCGGTCCGCGGCGCTCGTCGCGGCGCTCCTCTGCTACTCGACGATCCTGCTCGGCGGCACGGTGATGGCGAGCGGGGACGGCCTCGGCTGCCCGCACTGGCCGACCTGCTACGCCAACGACGACCTCGCCCCCCACGTGCAGGGGGCGGCCCAGGTCGAGTGGAGCCATCGCGTCGCCGCGTTCTTCCTGGCGCTCGCCGTGGTCGCGCTCGTGCTGCTCGGCGTCCTCTACGAGCGGCAACGGCGGAGCCTCCTCGGGCTGTCGTTCGGCGCGCTCGGCCTGGTGGTCGTCGAGGCGTTGCTCGGCGGCCTGGTCGTCGAGAACGACCTCGCGGTCGTCCTGGTGCTCGGCCACCTCGCCCTCGCGACCGCGCTGTTCGGTCTGCTGCTCGTCATCGCCCTGCTGTCGAACCTCCGCGAGATGCCGAAGCGCTGGGTCGACTGGGCGCGCCGCGCCTCCGCGGAGGGCCCGCCGACGCCCGCGGAGGGGACGACCCCGGACCCGGGGGCCGACCCGTCGCCCGCGCCGTTCCGCCGGCCCCACCAGGGCTGAGCGCGGGAGGGGCGGGGAGGCTGGCGGCGTGGAGCGGTCCCCCGAGGTCCCGCCGCTCGCCGATGCGCTCGCCGGGAGCTCGGCGTCGGACTGGCTGTCGCTCGCCAAACCCGGCATCACCGCGCTGATCTGCCTGGTCGCCGTCGGGGGGTTCCTGATCGCCTCGCCGCGGGCGGTCGACCTCGGCCGTCTCGGGCTGCTCGTCCTCTGCGGCGCGGCCGCGAGCGCGGGCTCGGGCATGCTCAACCACTACCTCGACCGCGACCTCGACCCCCGGATGCGGCGGACGCGCGACCGCCCGCTGCCCGCCGCGAGGATCCCGGCCGCCGGGGCGGTCCCCGTGGTCGGGACGGCCCTGGTCGGGGCCGGGGTCGTCGCGGCGACGCTCGAGCTGAACCCGCTCACCGGCCTCTCCATCGTCCTCGGCGCCGTGACGTACGTCGGGGTCTACACCGCCCTGCTGAAGCGGCGCTCGAGCTGGAACATCGTCATCGGCGGGTTCGCGGGGAGCGCGCCCGCGCTCGCGGGGAGCGCGGCGGCCGTCGGGTCGTGGACCCTCGGGGCGATCGCCCTCGCGACCCTCGTCTTCCTCTGGACCCCGCCCCACTTCTGGAGCCTCGCGCTCGTCCTGCGGGAGGACTACGCGAAGGCGGGCCTCCCGATGCTGCCCCGCATGCACGACCCCGAGTTCTCGGGGAAGGTCGTGGTCGTCTCGGCGGCGCTCCTGGTCGCCGCCGGGGCGGCGGTCGGGCTGACCGACGCGACGACCTGGCCGGTCAGCGTCGCGTTGGTCGCCCTCGGCGGGCTGTTCGTCCTGTTCACTGCGCCCCTCTGGGGGGCCGTGTCGAAGGCCCGGGCCCTCCGGGGCTTCCTCTTCTCCGGGCCGTACCTCCTCGCGGTCGTGGCGGTCGTCGCGACGAACGTCGCCCTCGTCCGGGCCGGCGTCGGCGCAGGTTTCTGAGCGCGTCGAGCAGAACACGTTATCTCGGGGACCCCCCTAGTTCGAGGACAATGTCCGAACCCCAGCGGATGCCGGCCAGCGACGACCGCTCGCGGTACGCCGAGACCGTCCTGAGGCGGCTCGGCTACGCCCGAATCGAGCCCGGGCGGCGCGTCCGCGAACCCGGGGCGTCGTTCTGGGTCCAGGAGTCGGGGGTCCCTCGGCGGACGTTCCCGGTCTTCCTGCCGGCGCGCGACCGCGCCTCGCTAGCAGACGGGATCGGCCGGTGGCTCGAGCGCCTGGCCGTCGGTCCGACGTCGCCCCGACGCGCGATCTTCGTCGCCCCGAGCGACGCCGCGGCCGAGGAGGCGTGGGACCGGCTTTCGGCGGGGGGCCGGGCGGCCGTGGAGCACGACGTCTCGATCCTGGTCGTCCCTCCGGAGACCGCGGACGAGCGCGCCGGGCACTTCGCCCTGCGTCGGGCGAGCCCGCGGGAGCTGCTCGCGGTCGCGACCGGCGTGGTGGTCGGCCTGTTCCGCCGGGCCCGGGACGACGACGGGACCGGATCGATCGACTTCGCCGAGATGCTGCAGCTCCTGCGGGGACGGTTCGGGATCGACGTCCATCGCTCCCTGGGGGTCCGCAGCGACGAGGATGCGCTGTACGTCCTCTACCAGCTCGCCCAACGGTACGCCTACGCCCCCGGGGATGCCGGTTCGAACCTCCACGTCCTCGTCTTGAAGCCGAGCGGCCCGGCCGCGCGGGTGCCCTGGTTCGCAGGGTAGGCCCCGGCTCGAACCGAGCCGATAAGAACCGCCCCGGCAGAGCCGGGAGCGATGAGCGCGCCGCCGTACCGGTCGCCGTACACGCCCTACCCGGGGAGCTCCACCCCGCCCGCGACGGTCGGTCCCCACGAGGGCAAGCTCGAGCTGTGGGGGTTCTTCTGGCTCGCGCTCCTGAACACGCTGATCATCGCCGTCGCCGGCGTCGTGACGTGGTGGGTCGTCCACTAGCGGCCGGCCGGGACAAGGGTTATCTCGCCGGCCAGGGTCGGCGCGCCGCCGACGGTGGACGGGGCCGTGGGGTAGCTTGGACCATCCTTCTTGCTTGGGGTGCAAGAGACTCCGATTCAAATTCGGACGGCCCCACCCCGTGCCCCGGTCGAAGAGGAGAGGCAGGCTGAGTCGGCCATGGGGAGGCGGTTCGTCGCCGAGCGCCGGCGGGACCCATACTACCGGGCGGCCCAGCGCGAGGGGCTCCGCTCGAGGGCGGCGTTCAAGCTCGAGCACCTCGACCGCCGGTTCCGCCTCCTCCGGCCCGGCGCCCGGGTGCTCGACCTCGGGGCCGCCCCGGGAGGCTGGTCGGTCGTCGCGGCCCGCGCGGTAGGGCCCCGCGGGTCGGTCGTCGCGGTCGACCTCCGTCCGCTCGAGCCGATGGACCGGGTCCGTACGGTCCGCGGGCGCGTCGGGGACCCCGACCTCGCGCACCGGCTGGGGAGCGAGCCGTTCGACGTGGTCCTGTCGGACCTCTCCCCCAGGATCAGTGGGGCCTACGCGACCGACCACGCCCGCTCGGTCGACCTGGTCCGGGACGCCTGGCACGTCGCCTCCCGCGTCCTCGCCCCCGGCGGGTCGTTCGTCGCGAAGGTGTTCGACGGAGAGCTCGTCCCCGGCCTCGAGGAGGAGATCGCGCCGTCGTTCGAACGCCTCCACCGGACGAAGCCGCCGGCGTCGCGCGAGGCGTCGTCGGAGATCTACCTGGTGGCCCAGCGCTACCGCGGGCCGCCGCCGACGGCGGCTCCGGCGAGCCGCGGTCGGCCCGAGGTTCCGATATATAGCATCGAAGAATGAGACCGGGACCCTCGCTTGGGGCTTGATCGCTCGTGATCCGATTTGGACCCGCGGGGATCCCCCTTTCCTGCAAAGGGCGGACGCTCCGGGACGGAATTGCCGACGTCCACCATCTCGGCCTGACCGCGATGGAGATCCAGTTCATCAAGGTCAACCCGCTGACGCGCCGGGTCCTCGATGAGGAGGTCGGGAAGCTTCCCCGCGAGATCCCCCAGCAGCTCGTGGTGAGCCTCGGCGCCTCCGAGGCGGGCGGAGGGCTGCCGACCGTCGAGGCGTTCGCCCAGCCCGTGCGCCGGCGGGACTCGCTCACGACCCTGACCTGGAGCCTCGCGAAGGACTATCCGGACCTGGAGCAGACGAAGGCCCTCGCCCGCGGGCTGGACGT
>DASPQN010000011.1:0-2603 GCA_035624925.1 Thermoplasmata archaeon | reverse complement strand
AGTGTCGGAGGGGGGATTTGAACCCCCGGCCCCAGGATCTCTCCCGACGCCTCGGCGAGGCGTCGCTATGAGTCCCGTGCTCTGCCAGGCTGAGCCACTCCGACAGTGAGTCGGCCCCGCATCCGCGCCCCGCGGGCCTAGGCCGCCGAACCCTCGCCGGCCGCCGCCGGCACGGGCTCCGCAGGGGCGCCGGGAGCCGCGGGGCCCTCCGGCGCGACCTCGGCCGGCGGAGCGGTCGGGATCTCGTCCGACACGACCCCGAGGACGATCGAACGGCGGATCTCGATCTTCTTGAGCGGATAGAGCGACTTGACGCCGTGGGCGAGGAGCTTCGACAGCTCGCCTTGGATCATCTGCTGGACGAACTCGGCCGACGTCCGAAGCTTCGCCTCCTCGGTCAGGACCTCCACGACCCGGTGGCGGAGCTCCGCGCGCAGGCGGGTCTGGAGGCGTTGCTCGCCGACGGCGACCGGCTTGAGCACGATCTCGACCCCGTCCTTGGTCGTCACGGTCAGCGACTGGTCGATCTTCGAGCGCTTCCGTCGGGCGAGGCGGCGGACGTAGTCCGTCGTCAGGTCATGCCCGATGAACCGGGCCTCCGCGTAGCCGTCGCCGGTGAGCCGCTCGATCCGGAACCGGAGCTTGACGTGGGCCTTCCCCGTGTCCGACGCCCCGGAGAGCTCGGGGAGGGTCGCCTCGAGCGTCCGGCCGACGATCTGCTCCGGCTCGCTCGCGGCGGTCTCCCCGAGGTCGACGTGCTGGAACAGCCCGGGGGCGCGGATCTTGAACCAGTGCTTCGACCGCCACTTGTCCTTGACCGTGCGGGCTAGCGCCGGCTTCTTCGCCGGGGTCTCCTTCTCGGCCATCGCGCGCGCGGGCGAGCCGGGTCCCCTACATCAAGGTTGGGGACGGGCCAGCTCGCGCCTGGGCGGCCCCTGCGCCCCAAGCGGGAACGGATGCGGCCAGAGTCGTCCCCGGAGGGGGTGTCAGCCTCTCCCGACGACCGCGCTCGCGCAAAACTACATATCTCGACCCCAGTTGCGCGGCTCGTGAGCGTTCCTTCCCGAGAGGGGCCGACGCCCGGCACCCGCGCGAGCGCGGCCGAGCTGAAGGCGGCGAGGGCCACCGTCGAAGCGCCCGCGGACCGTCTCCGGCGGCACGTCCTGAAGGCGCTCGAGACGCTGCGGGGCCGGGGCCTCGAGCGGGCCGACACGTTCCGGGCCCTGTTTCCCCGGACGATCCTTCCCGAACCGACGTACGAGGACCTGATCGCCGCGCTGGTCTCCGGCGCGCACGTCCTGTTCTTCGGGCCGTCCGGCGCCGGGAAGACGAGCCTCGCGAAGGACCTGTGGGACCTGTTCCCGAAGGGGGTCTGGGTCGTGGACGGCTGCCCGGTGCTCGACCACCCGCTCGCCCTGGTCGACGCGGGCGTCGCGAAGCGGTTCCCGCCCTGCCCGATCTGCCGCCGCCGGTTCGCCCCCGGGGGCGAGATCGCGAAGTTCGACCCCACCATCGTCGACCCGGCCCGGGTCCCGGGCGAGTACATCCTCCTCCGGGAGGGGTTCGGGTTCGCGCGGGTCCAGGGCAGCTCCGAGGTCTTCCCGGACCACCTCACGGGGAACATCAACCTGCGGAAGCTCGAGGAGGTCGGCGACCCGATGAGCCCGCTCGTCCTCGAGCCGGGGAAGCTCCTCCAGGCCAACCGGGGCTTCCTGCTCGTCGATGAGATCGGCAAGCTGCCCCTCGGTACGCAGAACGTGCTGCTCCAGGCGCTCCAAGAAGGGACGGTCACGCCGTCCAAGTCGCGCGAGAGCTTCCCCGCCTCGTTCGTGGCGGTCGCCACCTCGAACCTCTCCGACCTCGACAACATCAACGACCCCCTCTCCGACCGCCTGACGAGCCTCCACGTCGGGTTCAACGACCGCCACGCCGACAACCGCCGCATCGTCGAGCTCGGGCTCGAGCGGACCCCCGACGTCTGGGTGCCGGAGATCCTCACGGACGCGGGCGTCCGGGTGGTCGAGGCCTGGCGCCTGAGGATGAGCGAAGAGAACCCCGACGTCGGCGAGGTCGGCTCCAACCGCACGCTCATCGACGTCGCCGAGCGCACGAGCGCGATCGCGGTCCTCGCCGGTCGTACCGTGGCGACGAGCGCGGACCTGAGGGCCGGGCTCGTCCACGCCATGCGCGGTCGGATCCGCGCCCGCAGCGGCGACTCGTTCCGGCAGAACGCGAAGCGCGTCGAGGAGTTCATCGGGCAGTACGTCGAGCCGGCGCTCAAGCGCAGTGCGGGGGTCTACTGGTGCCGCTACTACTCCGGTACGCTGAAGCAGCAGGCCAAGGACGCGGAGGCGCTGGTCGGGGAGGGGCGCCGTCTCAAGGACGACGCGGCGCTCGTCGCCGGCCTCGCCCAGGACGGTTCGGTCTTCCCGCGGTTCCGGGCGTTCGCGACGTACGTCGGGGAGCGGGAGCACCCGGAGCCCCCGGCCTCGCCGTCCGAAGCGGCCGTCCAGGTCTTCCGCCTCCTGGAGGAGTTCTCGTTGTTCTCCTGCAAGGAGGAGGACCGCGACGACGCCCCCCTCTAGCCCCGAGTTCCAGCTCCC
>DASPQN010000010.1:0-2903 GCA_035624925.1 Thermoplasmata archaeon | reverse complement strand
CGGGAACGCGCCCACTCCTTCGAGGGTCGCATGGAACGGTGCCGTCGCCGCACTCACCGGGAGCAGGGCGGCCGAGATCGGCTCGACCCGCTCCCGTGGGATCTCTCCGAGGAACAGGAGGGTGAGGTGCTCGGGTGCCGGGTTCCGTCGGGTCTCTTCCGCGGGAGGCGGGATCTCGACCGCCACGAAGGCGCGCACGTTCCGGCGAGCGAGCGGGCGCACTTACCTGTTCGTTCCCCGGGGTCGCTCCGTCGAGCCGGCCGGAAGGCGGATTGTCCATACCTGGGCCTGATCGATGCCCAGTCCCATCGCGCGGAGGACGGAGCGCACACGACGAGCCCGAGGGGCGTCGCTCACCACGAACAGGATGAACGCTCCTCGGGCGAGTGCCTTCCGGACGCCGTGGCGCACGCGCTCGGGACGAAGCGCTCCCGACACCTCCGCCTCGACATGGACATCGCACCCGTGGAAGAATCGCCATGCCCATCCGGAGCGGGCCCGATCGACCTGGTCCGCGAGATCCGCGGGAACGGGAACCGTCTCGAGGCCGGGCAGCTGCCGGAACCGGGCATCCGGTAGCGTGGTGTCGAACCGCCCCTGACGCACGATCTCGAGCCGGCAGCCACGGGCGGCGAAGCGGCGGAACGTGGCGACGAGGAGGGCGCGGTGCTCCGCGGTCTCGCGGGTCGCTCCGGTCGACGTGATGAGGCCGACCCGTCGTTCACCGGCCGGGGAGAGGCGGAGGGCACCGTCCGTCTCGATGAGATATCCGTCCCGAACGAGCGTCGAGAGCCGGTGGGCGAGGAGCACGGAGTCGCGAGGTCCGCCGGGCATGGTGTGCGCCGCGGCCACGGCGTCCTCGCGCCGAACGGTCGAACCCGATTCGGTGCCCGCGAGTACCGCGAAGAGGAGCTGGTCCGTCGCGTCCTCCGGGCCGACGTCCTCCTCCAAAGAGGAAGAGTACCCCCCAAACTCGGCTTGCGTAGCGGCCACCGCTTCCCGCCAAGCGACCGGGTCCGGACCCATCGGCCGCTCTTCGGGAACGGTCGGGCGGACCCGATCGGAGAGCGGGTCCAGGACAAGGCCCTCGCCGGTCGGAAGGCCGGGGAGCAGCTCCGCGGACGCGATCGGTCCGAGACCGAGCCATGCGCCGACCTCCCCGGCCGAGGGCCTCGGCACCCGAAACGAGACGAACCCCCGGAGCGCGCCGCGCGCGGCGTTCGCGAGCTCCCGGGCTAGCCGCTCGGGGTACTGGGTCGCGACCACCGCCCGTAGGCCGAACTTCCGGCCCTCGGTCAGCAGCTCGGCGACCAGGCGGGGCGAGAACGCCTGCACCTCGTCGAGCACCACGGACACAGGCGCGACGATCTTCCGCTGCTCGGCGATGGCGGCGAGTCCGAGGTAGACCCGCCCCAGCACGAGCGTGGCGGCGAATCCCGCTGCTTCCGGTCCGAGCGTCGCGAACGGGAGCCGTACGAGGACGGACCGCCCCCGGACGATCAGCTCCTCGACCGGCAGGCCACCTTCCTCCGGTGCGAGGAGCTCGCGAAGGGCCGGCACGAGGATCACCTTCGAGAGCCGGGTGGCGGCGGACCAGAGGAATTCGGGATTGCGGCGGACCACGGGACCGAGCTCGTCCAGGAACCGCGCGAGCTCGACCGACCGCGTGGCGAGGCGGGCCGCATCCCGGCGGTCGACGCTCGTGAGGAGGTCGTAGACGTCTGCCAGGGAACCGCCCGACTCGAGCGCGAGGCGGACTACCGTGTCGAAGATCCGTTCGAGCCGGAACCCCCAGTAGAGATCGGTCCCATCGGGGGTCAGTCGTTTCAGCGCCGCGACCAGATGGGCGGCCGCTCGGTCCCGGGAGACGTCGGGAACGAGCGCCGCGATTCCCGGAACGGGCGGGATCGTCGCATCGATCGCCACGGTCCTGCGGCGCGCGTCCCCGCTGAGCCGAGCGAGGATCCCCGGAGCAAGATCCCCGTGAAGGTCGATGACGAAGAGGGACCCGCCACCGAGCACCACGTGAGCGCTCCAGCGGGCCAGGTACGTCGTCTTCCCGGACCCCGATGCCCCCAGGACGATCGCGGGGGTCTCGACGGGGAGCTCGACCGACCCCGACTGTACGGCCTCGAGGGAGAGGAGCGAACGAGCGGCGAGGGCAATCGGACGCTCGAACCAGACGTCGGAAGGAACCGTCCGCAGAGCCCCGCGCCGCCAGTCGCGCCGGGCACCGAGGCCGCTCGGACGGGCTATAGTCGGGACGCCGACGGAGAGGCTCCACTCGGCAGCCAACGCAATCCCGAGCCCGCGGAACCGGCGATCGAGATCCTTCGCCGCCTGGGTCGCGACACGGAACCGTCGCGCCAGCCAGAGGCTCCCACCGCGGCCGGGCAGCCAGAACGTCTGAACGCCGAGCCACGTACCCGGGGCGACCCCGGCCGCGACGCCGACGCGATCGACCGGTGGGGTTCCATCGGGGACGAAAGGAGGACGGGTCGTGGGGGCCCGGACGAGCTCGCCCACGCACTCGGCTGACATTTCCGGCGGCGGAGCAGGCGCCGGACCGGGACCTGGCTCGACTCGGACGGACGCGCCCACGAGACCGCGCCGGAGGAGCTCGACCAGCTCCGGTGGTCGAACGACCGTACGAACGAGCGGGCTGCCCGACGACCATTCGAAGAGCGCCCCGGCTGGCGAGGGGGCCGCGGCGAGTAGCCGGGCCAGCTCGCTGTACCACTGGCGGCGATGGGCCGGAGGGCCGTGGCACACGACGGGGATCGCGTCGAGTCGGCGTGCGGTCATCCTGTGCCGGCCTGTTCGACGAGGGCGTCGACTTCGGCCCGCAGGCGGGGTAGGCGATTGATGCGCGCGAATTCGCGCAGTACGTCGGTCGAGACCAG
>DASPQN010000009.1:0-7971 GCA_035624925.1 Thermoplasmata archaeon | reverse complement strand
CCCGGGAACCGTCCGTGGCCGAGCTGCTCGGCCAGGTGCGGGGTGAACGGGGAGAGGAGACGCACCCACGCCCGGGCGAGACGGTCGGACGCTGTCCCCGGTGCCCCCCCGCGGGCGTAGTAGCGGCGGAGGAGGGAGGGGAGCTCAACGTACACCGCCTCGGCGGCCGCGCGGAGGTCCTGGGCGGCGAAGGCGCGGCGGACCCGGTCGATGAGCTCGTGCGCGCGTGAAGCGAGCCAGGCGTCGAGCTCCGGCGGACCCTGGCCGTCCCCTGCCGCCTCCCGGACGAGACGCTCGACCTCCGCAAGGCGTGCGGCGGCGGCGTCGACCAGGGCGCCGTCGAACTCGATGTCCTGGGCCGGCGAGGCGGCGAGCACGTAGAAGAGCCGCAGGGGGTCCGGCCCCCAGCGGGAGAACGCCAGGTCGATGGCGGGGATCCGCCCGCCCTTCGCCCCGACCTCCTTCTTGGAGACCTTCTCGCCGGCCGGGCCCGTGATCCAGCCGTGGACGAGGATCCCCCGGGGCCGGAGCTCCCGGGGAAGGAGCTTCGCGTGCGTGAACAGGAACACCGGGAAGTGGACGCGGCGGTGCTCCTTCCCCCCGATGTTCAGGTCGAGAGGGTACCAGTAGAGGAACTCGGCGCGGACCTCCTCCAGGAGCGCCCGGTCGACCGTCGGCTCGCCCGGGCCGCGTCCGAGGAAGACGTAGTCGAAGAACGCCTCGGTCAGCTGAGGAAGGCGGAGACGGCCGCTGGCGACGAAGCGGCGGACGACGAAGTACGCCATGTAGAACGTCGAGTCCGCGATCGGCTCGACGGTCCACGCCGGGTCGAGGGGGAACGGCGAGCCGAGCCAGCGCCCCTTGCGCGTGCACGGCCGGTCCTCGAACCAGTCGAGGATCCCGGGGAGTTCGCGGGCGTACTCGACCGGGGTCGTCGACAGCTCCTCGAGGCTCGCGGTCGTCTCGGCCTTCCACGCGGGATCGGAGTACCGTAGGAACCACTGGTCGGCGACCCGGAGGATGACGACCGCGTGGCCGTTGCGGCAGATGACCGGCTTCGAGAACTCCCGGAGCACGAAGCTCGAGCCGGTCGTCGCGAGGCTCGCCGCGACCCGCTCCCGGGCCACCCGCACGCTCACCCCCGCGAGGTCGGCGACGGTCATGCGGCCCCGCACGAACTCGAGCCGGTACAGCCGTTCGGTCGCCTCGTCGAGCCTTTCGCGGTCGGCGAGGCCGTGCGCCCCGACCGCCGCGAGCGCCTTCTCGGCGGGGGTCCCGTGGCCCTTCAGCAGCTCCGCCTCGGAGGCGCTCAGCTCCTCCCCGACCTCGAGGAGGACGGGGGCCGGCCGGAGGCCCGACCGGGCGGCCTCCGGGACCTCGCGCAGGGCCGCCGCGTCGGCCGGGGCGTGGGCCGGAACGCTCATCACGACCCCCGTGCCGATCGCGGGGTCGACGACCGCGCTCTCGAGGATCGGCGCGCGGTGGGTCGTGAGCGGGACCGCCACCTCGTGGCCGACGAACGCGGCGACGGGAACGCGGTGGCCCACGTGCCCGCCGTGCTGCTCCACCAGCCGTTCGGCGGCCGTCGGGGCGACGAAGTACGTCCGGTCCCCGTGGTGCCAGGCGGCGAGCTCCCCGCCGGGCGCGAGCCAGAGGTTGGTCACCCCGTAGACCGTCTCCGGCCGGAGGGTAGCGGCGAGCAGGATCCTCCCGTCGTCCAACGCGAACGGGACGGTGGTGAACGCCACGACCTCCGCGTCGCCCCCGCTCGAGAGGTCGGTCTCCGCCGGGTCGACGGCGACCGGACCGCAGACGGGACAGACCGCCGAGTAGTGGGTCCCCTGGACGACCGCCCCGCGTGCGGCGAGCGCGCGGAGCTGCCAGCGGATGAACGCGCGGTAGTCGTCATCGACCGTGGTCAGGACGCTGGTCGGGTCGGCGAGGACGCCGAACCGGCCCAGCACGTCGTAGTAGTTCTGGGCGAAGAACCGGGCGACCTCCTCGGGCTCTTCGAGCCGCCGGCGCTCCTCGTCGCCGACGCCGGCGTCCGCGAGCTGGGCGACGACCGTCGGGTCGCCGTCGCGGACCTTCTGGGCCCAGGCGACGGCCGGGATACCGGAAGCATGGATCCCGAACGGCAGGAAGACCTGCTCGCCCAGCATCCGGTGGTAGCGGGCGAGGGCGTCGAGGTAGGCGTACCCGCGGAGGTGGCCGGCGTGCAGGAACCCGCTGGGCCCCGGGTAGGCGTTGAGCGCGTAGAACTTCCGCCGACCGGGCAGACGGGCAGCGGTCGCGAGGCCCGCCGCGCGCCAGGCGTCCTGCCAGCGCTTCGCCTCCGGCGGCTCCATCGGCGCCGAACGACCCGGCCGGCGTATTTGACGGGGACCGGCCGCCGGACGGGCGAGCGCGACGGCTTTACGGGACAGAGGGGCTCGCTCGACCGATGCGGGTGATCGAGGTCTTCCACTCGATCCAGGGCGAGGGTCTGCTCACGGGGCTCCGCACGACGTTCATCCGCACGGCGCGGTGCAATCTCCGCTGTCGCTGGTGCGACACGCCCTACTCATTCGGCCCCGGGATGGAGCGCTCGATCCCGTCCCTCCTCGCGGAGGTGGGCCGGCACCGGACCGCCCACGTCTGCCTCACGGGCGGGGAGCCGCTCCTCCAGCGGGAGTCGCTCGAGCTCGTCCGCCGGCTCTCGGCCCGGGGGCTCACGACCGTGGTCGAGACCGGAGGGTCGCTGGACGTTGGCCCCTACGTCGGCGCTCCGGGCGTGCACCTCAGCGTGGATGTGAAATGCCCGTCGTCCGGGATGGAGGCGAGGAACCTCTGGTCGAACCTCGGGAAGCTCACGGCGGAGGACACCCTCAAGTTCGTGATCGGGGACCGCCGCGATTACCTGTACGCCCGCCGCGTCGTGAAACGGTATCGCGGCCCGGCCGCGCTCGTGTTCCAGCCGGTCTGGGGGACCCAGGCGGGCCGTCTCGCGGACTGGGTCCTCGCCGACCGCCTGGACGTGCGGGTCCTGCTGCAGGAGCACAAGGTGCTCTGGGGGGACGTCCCCGGCCGCTAGGCCGCGGTCCGCCGCTCCGGCGCTGACGGATAGCCTAAAGAGGACGCCTCTCCCGTCCGCCCTTTCAGGGCATGGTCGAGGCTCGCCCGGAGCGTCAGGACCTCACGGCGGGTAGCGACTTTCCGTTCGGCAAGGCGAAGGGGATGGTCTTCCCCCGGACCGTGCTCGTCGGGCACGGGGTGATCGACGAGCTGGGGGCGATGTGCCATCAGTTCGGGTTCCCGCCGTTCGGGGTGGTCGTCACCGGACCGAAGACCGCCGAGCTCGCGGGGAACCGCGCGGCGGAGATCCTCAGCGGGGACGGGTTCACGGTCCGGACCGTGATCGCCCACGAGGCGACCGGGCCGGAGGTCGAGCGCGTCGCGAAGGAGGTCCGGGCGGGGGACGCGCGGTTCGTGGTCGGCGTCGGCGGGGGGAGCAAGATCGACATCACGAAGGTCGTCGCCGCCCGCCTCGGGATCCCGTTCGTGAGCCTCCCGACCTCCGCGGCCCACGACGGGATCTCGTCGCCGCGGGCCTCGCTCCACGACCCCGACAGCGTCACGAGCACCGTCGGCGCGGTCCCGATGGGGGTGCTCGCCGACACCGCGGTGATCGTCCAGGCGCCGTACCGGCTCCTCGCGAGCGGGTGCGCCGACGTGATCTCCAACGTCACCGCGATCCTCGACTGGCGGCTCGCCGTGCGCCTGCGCAGCGAGGAGTACTCCAGCACGGCGGCGAACCTGAGCGAGTACGCCGCCCACGAGATCATCGACCACGCCGGCTCGATCAAGCCGAACCTCGAGGAATCGGTCTGGATCGCGATCCGGCCGATCCTCGTCGCGGGGATCGCGATGAGCGTCGCGGGCTCCTCGCGGCCGTGCTCCGGCAGCGAGCACCTGTTCTCCCACGCCCTCGACCGGGTGTCGAGCCGGCCGAGCCTGCACGGCGAGCAGTGCGGGGTCGGCGCGATCATGATGATGTACCTCCACGGCGGCGACTGGCACAAGCTCAAGAACGCCCTGCTGACGATCGGGGCGCCGACGACGGCGCAGGAGCTCGGGGTGACGAACGAGGAGGTGATCCTCGCCCTCGTGCTCGCCCACACGATCCGTCCGGACCGCTACACCATCCTGGGCGACAACGGCCTGACGCGCGACGCCGCCGAGCGGCTCGCGAGCGTCACGGGGGTGATCTCGTAGATGCCCGAGATCACGCTGCTCGCGGTCGACGAGGCGCACGAGGGGTTCGGGTTCGTCTACCAGGGGGGAGCGCCGGCGTGCCGGACGTGCCCGTACCGGCACGCCTGCCTCACGCTCGAGCCGGGGCGCCGCTACGAGGTCACGAAGGTCCGGTCGGTGACCCATCCGTGCGCCCTCCAGGAGACGGACGCCCACGTCGTCGAGGTGAAGCCGGTCCCCCGCGCGCTGGTGGTCGACGCGCGGAGCGCGGTCGTCGGGAGCCAGGTCGAGGTCGGCCGGTACCCGTGCCGTCGGCTCGACTGCCCGAACTGGGGGATCTGCGCCGGCCCAAGCCTCCCGGTGAAACAGCGGTACCGGATCGAGGCGATCGTCGAGGCGCCCGCGGAGTGCAAGATCGGCCGAACGTTGAAGCGGGTCGACGCGGTGTAGGTCCCGATGCGGGGCTGTGGGGTAGCTTCGGGAGGGAGGTCGGCCCTCCGCCCGCTCTACTGGTCCATCCTTCGGGCTTTGGGAGCCCGGGACCCCGATTCAAATTCGGGCAGCCCCACTTTTCTCTGAATTCAGAAAACTACGCCGGTGACCCAGAACCAGGACCGCATGCAGGGCGTTGTGACCACTGTTCTCGACGGGGTAGCGGGCCCCCTCGACAGTAAAGTGGCGGTCGCTCCAGGGGTTTGGTGAGATCGATGCGATTTGACCTGCTCAACCTGCGAAGCCTTCCTGTCGCTCGGGCGCAACTGAGGCTGAGATGGGCGGGGCTAGGATTCCTGATCGTCTTTCCTGCCTTGGGGGTGGCAGGTATTGGCTACGGTCTCTACACCCACTCGGGCCTTTCTGGATGGGTTCCGAGTTTTGGCCTTCTGGTGGGAATCACCGCGATGTTCTCAGCCTTTGGCGCTCTCTTTATGACAAGCTCCAGATGCCTTGCGAACTCCCTAGAAGTAAGCTCGCAGGGTTTCAAATTTGATTTCGGGGGTGGCCACCTGTGGTGGCGAAACTGGAGCGACCCGGCCCTCCGGCTCCAAGCAGCTAGGCTGGTCCGAGGAGACGGAACTTGGGCCTACGTTCTAGTGTCTGAGGGCCCCTTCAGACGTGCGTTCGTGACTCCGGAGGCCTACGCTGAACTCACGATGCAGGCCAGAGAGTGCGGTCTCCAGATGTCTGAGAGGCCATCGCAGAGATCTCCTGCGCTTGTACTTGCCACGATTACACGCTGACACTGCGCTGCGGCCTCGTGTGGTATGTCAGCAGTTCGATTATGCCTGGACGCAGCCTCTCCGGGCCCGGCCCGCGGGAACCAGAGGGGGACTTGGGTCACAATCGAAATGAGCACCTTCTGAGCGAAGGGGGGAGTATCCCAATCCTCGATGGTTTCGCTCACCTGCGGTTTCCCCCAACCCGGGTTTGCCGCCCACCATGGCCTTATGCCACTCCGGGGCCCCTTCGGTCATGATCGTACAACACCCGGAGGGGTTTCGGGTCGAGGTTTGAATCCACATGACACCAACTTCGGGCAGCCCCATCGCCCTGGGGTAGGGGGGCCTACCGTGGCCGCCGCGGACGAGGCGCCGACGGCCGCCGCTCTGGGCGCGGCGGTGCTGTACTGCGAAACGTGCGGAAAGGAGACGCTGCACCGCATCCTCCGCGTGACCGGGCCGGCGTCGAGGGGCCGCACGACGGTCGCCGGCGTCGCGAGGTGTCGGGCGTGCCGCTGGACCCATCCGTTCGTCTCCGCCCCCGAGACGCGCTCGACGGTCGAGGTCGTCTTCTCGTCGGGACCGACGAGCCGACGGACGCGCGTGGAGCTCCCCCCGACCGAGGTCGTCCGGGTCGGCGAGCCGCTTCCGGGCACGACGCCGGCGGGTCGGGTGCGCAAGATCGACCTGCACGACGGCTCGCACCCCGCCACGGCCCTCGTCCGCGACGTCGGCACGGTCTGGGCCGTGGAGGACGGCCCCCGCCTCCTGCGCGTGGCGGTCCTGCAGGGGGCCCGGTCGACGACCGAGCACCTCGCGGCCGTGCCGGGGCAGAGGCTCGGGGTCGGGGACGCCCTGCGGCTCCCGGCCGGGTCCGTCACGATCGTC
The DNA here is from genome assembly GCA_035624925.1 of Thermoplasmata archaeon. Classification (GTDB taxonomy): domain Archaea; phylum Thermoplasmatota; class Thermoplasmata; order Lutacidiplasmatales; family UBA184; genus Lutacidiplasma. The sequence goes on along the minus strand of DASPQN010000009.1, from coordinate 1,633 downwards.
GCGCTCCGCGCGCACGGACGTACCTGGCGTCGTCCGGGGGACAGCTTCGCGGCGGAGGAGGTCGGGGTCGTCTACGGCCGCCGCACCGTGAGGCCCCCGGCGGGCAGGAGGGGCTGGAGCCGCGAGCGGGAGACGCCGAGCTCCCGGGACAGCTCCACCTCCCGCGACGGCCGCTCCCGCTCCTCGCCGGGGGAGATCAGGAACCGCACGGTCCCGCGGGCCCGGACGGCGTCGGGCGGGGCGACCCAGAGCGACTCCTCGTCGTCGTAGCGGACCGGACCGACCCCGAGCTCGAGCGGAACGTCGGGGACGAAGTGCTTCGTTCCCCGGACGACCCACGCCCCGCGCGGAACGAACTCCCCGCTGCCGGCGGTCTTGGAGACCTGGTCCGGCGTCGCCCAGAACGCCGAGGCGGAGGCGAGACCCGCGCGCCACGCCTTCGAGAACGCCACCGCCCACTGGGCGGCCTCCCGCAGGGTCGTCTCGGTCAGCACCGCGGGCGGGGTCGCCTTCTTCACGACCACGCTCGCCGCGCCCTGGAGGTCGGCGTGGAGATAGACGTCCCCCTCCTTCAGGTGCCGGCGCACGAGCACGTCGTTCGACGACGCATCCCGACCGCCCAGGACCAGCACCCCTTCGGAGCTGACGAACCAGCGGAACTTCTCGAACCAACGCGCCTCGCGGCGGCGTCGTGGCGCCTCCCGAGCTGCGACCGCGGCCGCGGCTCGCGTCACCCCCTGCGCGAGGCGGGCCTCCGTCGCCTGGAGCGCCTCGCGCGCTCCCTCGAGCTTGACCGAGAGCCGCTTGCCCTCCTCGTAGAGGGTCCGGGCAGCCTCACGGACCGTCCCGCCGGCGGGGAGCTCCACCGGCCGACCCCCGACCTCGACCCGCACGGTCTTGGGGGGAGCATCGGCCGCTGCCGCCGCGAGGAGGGCGGCCTCCGCTTCGGGAAAGTGGGCGAGGATAGCGTCCGCGTCCGCCTTCCGCGCGGCGACGGCCCCGGCGAGCTCCTCGAGGGCGACGCGCTGCCGGTCCCGAAGACGCTCGAGGCCGGCGCGCTCGGCGGCGCGGGCGGCGTCCTCCGGGGAGACGGCCGGGCGGAGGAGCGACGCGAAGAACTCGACGGCCGCTTCCGAGAACGTCGGCCGCTCCACGACCTCGACCCCGGAAACCGCCTCCCAGCGGCGCGAGCGGTACGGCGACGCGTCGACGACGACCTCGTCGCGACGTGCGACGAACCCTCTCGGGCTGTCGCCGACCTCCGCCAGCAGCTCACGCAGGGCGGCGTGCACGCCGGGCGCGAGCTCGTGCGCGCCGGTCGCGGCGGGCGACGTCGGGTCCCAGCCTCCCCGCGCGATCACCTCCTCGGCGACGGGGCCCCCGAGGGCGAGCCGGGCGGCGAGCGTGCTCGCGAGGTCGGTCCTCGACCTGGCGAGCTCCGCCTCGATCTCGGCGACGCCCAGCCCGAACGCGTCGGCGCGGGCCGGCGGCCGGCTGTACGGCGCTCCCGGGCGAAGGTCGCGGCGGGCCCAGCGCTTCGCGTGCTGGACGGCGACGACCTTGCCGTCGCGCGCGAGCACGATGTTGCCGGCGCCGAACAGCTCCGCCCCCAGGACCGTCGGGCCGTTCTCGG
>DASPQN010000008.1:0-32113 GCA_035624925.1 Thermoplasmata archaeon | reverse complement strand
CGCCGGTCCACTTGCGGCGTTGGGGCAGGCTTCGGAGGGGCCGTCGTTCGCTCCGCCAAGAGTGAACTGGGTGGCGCAGACCGTGGGCGCGGGGAGCTGCGTGAAGTTCACGAGGAAGTCGTTGATGTCCACGTTCCCGTTACAGATCGGAAGGCCGATGGGGACGCCGCTGCTATCGATGAAGTAGAAACAGCCGTACGCCTTCGCCGCGCCGAACGCGACGTTCACCCGGGTCGGGGCGGACGGGTAGCTGACCTGGAGCGTTCCGGACACTGGAGCGGTCCACGACCCGGGGACGGTAGCGGTCCAGTTGTAGGTCCCCGCAGGCAGATGGAAGACGATCTGCATGGGCCCGGGATCCGACTCGCCGAATGGGTAATGGATCGTCGGTGACGTCCCGTCGAGGACCGTCACGTTCCAGGGGGTACCTCGGGGGAGGCCGTTCTCCTTGAACTTGACGACGGAGGTCAGCAGAACGAACTTGACGGGTTTGCGAAGGGGTCCCGAGCTCGGGCTCGCCTTGAGCAGCCCTTTCGAGGGCGAGACACGGAACTCGGACGGTCCTGTGACCACGAACTTGTAGGCCGCATCGACAGGGACGCTGAAGGCGACGGACGTCCCGTTGGTGAAATTCGATTGCGGCAGCGGTCCACCGATCTCGGCAGCGGGCAACAGGGAAACGCCCCAGTGAGGGAAGACCTCCCACCAGGGAAGGGGACCCTCAACGAAGTTCACCGGGACCAAGCGGCCGAACCAGAGGTCCACGGTCAGGCAGTCGCACAGGAGCTTGCCTTTCTTGTTGAGGTAGGGTGTCACGAGAACGGAGCTGGAGCTCAGCAGGTTCTTGCCCGCGCCCGTCACCTTCGAGAGGCCGTACCCGGGGAAGTAACTCGTGAAGTTCACGACCGAATTGTTGGGCTCGAGGAATTCTACCAGCCCCTGGACATACGTGGGGTACTGATAGGTAACGTTGGTCTTGGTCGACCCGTTCGCGGTCACAGACCACAACTCGGCTGAAGGCAGGCTCACAAGAGGCTCCTGGACATCGTGGGCGAAGAAACGAAGGGGTAACAGGGGAACCTCGTGAAAGGCGGGGTTGACGGTAACTTCAGACCCTGCGACGACGACGGAGCCGGATCCTGGGGTGGCCTGCCAGGCCTCCGTTGTGCCGATCGGGAGGAATGGGATCGTGTAGGGGTAGGTACCGTTCACCACCTCGAACGCGATAGTCGCGGTCCCGGACGAGTTCGTGAGGGAGCCCAGGGTCACCGACCAGTTCGTGCCCGATGGGAGACCCGCCTCGGTGAACGTCACGGCGTACGTGGCGCTCGAACTGAGCTCGACAGGATGCATGGCTGGTGCCAGAGGAGAGCTTGCCGTGGCCACGGGTTGGACTGTTCCGGACCCGGGGCCGGCTCCCGCGACCGCCGATACTTCGAGCGTACCGACCAGCAGCAGGCCCACGACCAAGATCGCGAATCGCTTCGTCCCCATGGGTATTGCAGGGCTCGAGTGCGCGCCCCATAAAAAGCCTTGCTATGGCGTCACATGGTTTCGACGGTTTCGCGACCCGGGGAAGACGCAGCGCCCTTGGAGCGGGGACGCACCCATCCGATAGGCCCTCCAGCGAGCCACGGGCGGCCGGTCGTGTGTGGGTCGTGCGCCGCCGTCCGCACCCGTCCGTCTCGGGTGTCGTACGACCGTGATGAGCCGATCGTCTCGTCCAGGCGCTCCGTCGTATTCCGACCGTCTTCGAAGGACTGGCGGTCGACCCGTCCGCCGGCGGGGTGGCGGTGGCGTCGACACGTCTCCCATGAACGGCCTAGCTCGCCCGCCGGGCCCGCGTCGGTCTGAAAGCAACTCCCACTCCCGGGACGCTCATCTCCGGTGAGCATCGCTTATGCGACAGGGCCTGGTCCGGGGCCATCGTGGATGCCCAGCGACCGATCCCGGCCACCGGTGCGGCGGACGACGTCGTCGTGGTCGCCGAGAAGCTCCGCCACACCTACGACCGTCACCATTTCGCGCTGGACGGCGTCAGCTTCACCGTACGTCGCGGGGAGGTGTTCGGCCTCCTCGGGCGGAACGGGGCCGGCAAATCGACGCTGATCAAGGTGATGACCACCCTGCTCCAGCCGACCTCGGGTACCCTGCGGGTCCTGGGCATGGACCCGGTCCATGACGGCCAACGGATCCGGTCCCGGATCGGGGTCGTCCAGCAGGGGGAGTCGTTCGACTTCACGACGGTCCAAGGGAACCTCGACGTCTACGCCGTCCTGTGGGGGGTCCCGAAGGCCGAGCGGGCCCGCCGCCGCGAACAGCTGCTCGCCCGGTTCGGCCTCGGCGAGATCCGCAAGCGTCGGGCGTTCGACCTCTCGGGCGGGCAGAAGCGGCGCGTCCAGGTCGCGCGGGAGTTCATGCACGACATGGAGGTCCTCTTCTTGGACGAGCCGACCGTCGGCCTCGACGTGATCATGCGACGGGAGCTGCTCGACTCGATCCGGGACGAGGTCCGCCGGGGCCTCACGGTCGTCTTCACGACCCACAACCTCGAGGAGGCGGACTACCTGTGCGACCGGGTCGCGGTCATCGACAACGGCAAGATCCTGATGCTCGACGCGGTCGAGAACCTGAAGCGGCTCTACGGCGGACGGAAGACGATCGACCTCACCGTCAGCAACGGGGACCCCGCCCGGTTCTTCTCGACGCTGACCGGGGCGCTCGGGGCGCAGGCGACGGTGACCGTCTCGGGGGCCTCCGCCGTGATCCTCACGGGGGACCCCAAGGACGCGCTCGCGAGGATCATCGAGCTCTCCTCCGCGAGCGGGGTCCAGCTGGACTGGCTCAACGTCCGGATGAACACCCTCGAGGACGTCTTCCTCCACTCGGTGGGCCACGGAGGTGGGCCGAACAATGGCCGTCCCTAACCTCCTCCGCCTCGTCTACCGGAACATCAAGGTCAACACCGACCCCGGGAGCCTGATCATCCTCGTCGGGCTGCCCGGCATGTACCTCGTCTTCTTCGGGTTCGGGTTCCAGTCGATCACCTCCTCCGGCGGGTCCGGGTCGAGCTATCTCGCGTTCCTGACGCCCGGGATCATGGCGTTCCAGGTCGTGATGGCCGGCACGGTCGGGGGAAGCATGCTGTGGGCCGACCGGCGTTGGGGGATGCTCGCCCAGCTCCTGTCGGGACCGTTCACGCGCCTGCAGTACCTGCTGGGGATCATGGTGACGTCGCTCCTGTTCGGGCTCGGCGGGGCCGCGGTGATGCTCGGGGTCGCCTACGCCCTCCTCGGGACGGCGCCGAGCCAGCTCCTCGCCCTGGGGGTGATCTTCGCGTCGATCACCGTCGGGTCGATCTTCTTCGGGGCGCTGATGCTGTTCATCTCGGCGCTCGTCAAGTCGAACACCGCCTACAACAGCGTGCAGATCCTCCTGATCTTCGTCGTGAACTTCGCGAGCACGGTGTTCTACCCGTTGACCGGCGGGCTCCCGGTCGTCCTGCGGGGACTGTTCGACGTGAACCCGCTCACCTACGTCGCCGACACGGTCCGAGGGGCCTACGCCGGGAACCTGACGGCCTCCGACGCCTACCAGATGCTCGTCCTCGGCGCGGAGACCGCGGTCGTCCTGTTCCTCGCGGTCCGGGCCTACCTGCGCTCGGACGTCTCGTACGAGTGAGCCGGCCCGGCCCAGGTCGGGTCCGGCGGTCGGGGGATTCCCGAAGGCCGCCTACCGGACCAACTGGAGCATGTGCTCCCAGGTGTTGAGCGCCACGCCGACCCGGACCCAGAGCGGGACCATCGCTTCCAGCCAGCGCGCCCCGTCGATCGCGCCGACGTCGAGCGCCCCGGCCCACCCGAGCTCCCGCAGGATCCCCTCGGTGGCCCGCTTTGCCTCGGCGTCGTTGCCGCAGATCCACATGCGGGCGGGCCCGGCCGCGAACTTCGGGTCGACCATCTTCACGTTGCTGACCGTGTTGAAGCACTTGACCACCTTCGCGTCCGGTAGCTTGCGCTGCACCCGCTCGCCCAGCGAGTCGGTCAGCCCGAACAGCAGTCCGGGGGGCATCCCGCGCGAGAAGTCGAGGGGGTTCGTCGCGTCGAGCACGAGCTTGCCCCGGAAGTGCTGCGGGCCGGCCTGGTCGAGGACCGCCTCGGTCGCCGCGCCGTGCGTCGCAAGGACGACCGTGGGACCGTGCGCGGCCGCCTGGGCAAAGGTGCCGACGGCGACCTTGCCGTCGGTCTCCTTCTTCCACGCGTCCAGCTTCTTCGGGTCCCGGGTCCCTAGCATCACCTCGTAACCGTGGGCGGCGAACCCCCGGCCCAGCGCCTTCGCCACGTCCCCGCTCCCCAGGATCCCCACCCGCTTCGGCTCCGCCATCGTCGTGCCCTCGGCCCAGGAAGGGACACGCGGGGGGTTATTAGTCCGAGGAGCGGGCGACCCCTGGCGTGAGGTGAACCCGAATTCCTTACCTGACACTAAAAATTAGGGCCTACCATAAATAGCGCATGGGCGTGGGGGGTCCGTGGAAGCGCTCCAGCGGCTGACGCGCCGGCAGCTCGAGGCGCTGCGGTTCGTCGCCCGGCACGGGGCCGACGGCCGCGGGGTCGCTCTCAACGCGATCGCGGAGGGTCTCGGGGTGCGGGCGCCCTCGGCGCTGGCCCACCTCGGTCCGCTGGAGGAGCTCGGCCTGATCCGCCGGTTCCGCGGCAAGAGCCTGCTCACGCGACGGGGCCAGACCTGCCTCGACGAGTACCTCCGCCACCACCGGGTGGCCGAGAGCCTCTTCGCCCGGGCCGGCCTCTCGGCCGAGGCGACCCACGACGCGGCCCTCGAGGTCGACCTCGCGCTCAGCCACCGGACGGTCGAGGAGATCTGCGAGGCGTCCGGGCATCCGAAGGTCTGCCCGCACGGGCGTCCGATCTCCCCGTGCTCGAGCTCCGGCGGAGGGAGCCGGCGATGGAGCTAGGCACGCTCTGGTACCTCCTGGCGGGGTGCTTCGCCCTCGGGATGCTCCACGGGACGATCCCGGACGAGCACACCTGGCCGATCACCTTCGCCTACTCCGTCGGGACGACCACCGGTCGCGGCGGGATCCGCTCGGGAGCGTGGTTCTCGCTCGCCTTCACCCTCCAACGGGCGATGATGAGCATCATCGTCTACCTCGCGCTCGCCGCGGCGATCGGGATCTGGGGGTTCAACCTCGCGACCCAGGACACGGCGGTGAACGGGCCGGTCTACATCGCGGTCGGCATCGCGATGGCGGTCGCCGGCTACCTGATCCTGAGCGACCGGATCCCACACTTCCATCCGTTGATGCGGCTCTCCCGCAACGACCTCGCCCGTCACACCTCCGCGAGCGCGAGGTCGGCGAGGTCGGACGGCTCGGTGCCGACCCACTGGTGCATCATCCACGGCTTCATCTCCGGGTTCGGGACCGACTCCGGGATCCTCTCGACCTGGATCTACCTCCTCACCCTCCCGTTCCTGGTCACCAACGGGCTGTGGGAGCTCGGTTGGCTGCCGGGCGCCCTCTTCGGGCTCGGGACGTTCGTCGTCCTGATGTTCGTCGGCTTCTTCTTCGGCGAGACGCTCCAGATCGCCAAGCGCGTGGGACCGAACCGGATCGCCCAGTTCGGCCGCCTCGTGGGAGCTCGGACGCTCCTCCTCGGCGGGATCGCGTTCATCGTCTTCGGGCCGATCTACTGGGCCGGCTGGTACAACTCCAACGTCGCCTTCGACGCCGGCTCGTTCATCGTCATCGTGATCCTGGTCCTGATGGCCGTGCCGACGATGGTCTACACCTGGCGTGAGGTCCAGAAGCTCCCCCGCCACTTCCCGGGGGAGGGACCGCCGGAGGACGCCGCCTCCGCCCCGCTCGCTCCCTAGGGCGGGGACGCTCGCGCCCCCACCTGGGACGCCGAACGGCGGGCGCCGCCCGCGTCCGACAAATACTCGTTAAGGTCAGCGGCGGTCGCGATGCCGCTCCGGCCGATCCGGCGGACGACGAACCGGACGGACGGTGGCGTCCCTCATGCGGGGGCCGAGGGCACGGCCCCGGGGGGCGGTCGAGCGTGATCCCGCCGCCTCACGGAGGTCGCCTCGTCGAGCGCCAGCTCTCCGGGCCGTCGCGCGACCGGCGGGACGCCGAGCTCGGGGACCTTCCGAAGGTCCGTCCGTTCGTCGACCAGCTCTACGACGCCGAGAAGATCGGCTTCGGCGCCTACAGCCCGCTGGACGGGTTCATGGGCCCCGGCGAGCTCGAGTCGGTCCTCGACCGTGGGCGGCTGCTGAACGACCTCCCGTGGCCCATCCCGATCCTGTTCCCCGTCCCGGAGGGAGCCGCAGGGGCCGGGGCCTCCGGGCTGCGTCCGGGGGACGAGGTGGCCCTGCTGGACGGCCGAGACCGGGCGATCGCGCTCCTCCGCATCGAGGAGAGGTTCCGCGTCGACCGCGCCACCCTCGCGAGGAAGACCTACGGGACCGAGGACCCGGCGCACCCGAACGTCGCCGACCTGCTCCGCTCCGGGGAGTTCGCCTGGAGCGGTCGGGTCGAGCTCCTGCGCCATCTCGACACCGTGGGCAACCGGCCGGAACCGACCCCGGCGGAGCTGCGGGAGGAGTTCCGCCGCCTCGGCTGGACCACCGTCGCGGCGTACCAATGCCGCAACCCTCCTCACACCGCCCACGAGTACCTCCAGCGGGTCACACTCGAGCGGGAGGAGGTCGACGGCCTCCTCGTCCATCCGGTCGTCGGCCGCCTCAAGAAGGGCGACTACCGCCCCGAGGTCATCCTCGACGCCTACGACGCCCTCGTCCGAGCCTACTATCCGGCGTCGCGGGTGATCGTCCGTCCGCTCGGGATCACGATGCGTTACGGGGGGCCCAAGGCGGCCCTGTTCCTCGCGATCGTCCGCAAGAACTACGGCTGCGGGGTCTACATCGTCGGTCGGGACCAGGCGGGGGTCGGCAAGTACTACGACCCGTACGCCTGCCACCGGATCTTCGACGAGTACGACATCGGGGTCGTCCCGCTCCGCTACGAGGAGTCGTTCTTCTGCCGGAAGTGCGGATGGATGGCGAGCGAGAAGGTCTGCCCCCACGGCCCGGGCGAACGGGTCGCCACCAGCCAGACCCGCGTCCGGGAGAGCCTGGCGAAGGGCGAGAACCTGCCGACGGAGATCCTGCGACCCGAGGTCGCCGAGGTCCTGCGCCGGCCCGACGCCCTCTTGACCTCGTGAGGAAGGGGGCGGGCGCATGTCGCGAGGACCGGAAGGGTTCTGCCTGTGGCTCACGGGCCTGCCGAGCTCGGGCAAGACGACGATCGGCCGCGCCCTGGTCGAACGGCTGACCGCGCGAGGGCGGTTCGTCGAGCTCCTTGACGGGGACGAGATCCGCAAGGGGCTGAGCGCCGACCTCGGCTTCGACCGGAAGTCGCGGGAGGCCCACGCCGGGCGCGTGACGTTCGTCGCGAAGCTCCTCGCCCGCAACGGCTCGATCCCGATCGTCGCCCTGATCTCGCCGTACCGCACGTCGCGGGCGAAGGCGCGGGCGGAGATCGGGCGGTTCCTCGAGGTCTACATCAACACCCCGCTCGACGTCTGCGAGCAGCGCGACGTCAAGGGGCTCTACAAGAGGGCCCGGGCCGGGGAGATCCACGAGATGACCGGGGTCGACGACCCGTACGAGCCCCCCGAGCACGCCGAGATCGTCGTGGACGCGGTCCGGCTCGCCCCGGCCGAGTCCGCGGAGCTGATCCTGGCGGAGCTGGAGCGCCGTGGGCTCCTGCCCCGCCTGACGGCCGCGAAAGGCTGACCGGAAGGGGCTTCGCGTCCTCCGCCCGGACGCTGGGCGAGGCCTACCGCGCGGGAAGAGCCGCGGAGACGCCCCGGCCCGCGAGGTAGGCGACGATCCTCTCGGTGGAGGCGCTGACGCTCTCGGCGGACGTGTCGACCACGAGCTCCGGGGCGAGGGGCTCCTCGAACGGGTCGTCGACCCCCGTGACCTTCGACCCCCCCACCCGGTCCTTCCGGTACAGTCCCTTGGTGTCCCGTTGGCGGCAGACCTCCACGGGACAGCGCAGCCAGATCTCGCTGAACCGGTCGCCGACCGTCGCCCGGGCCGCTTGGCGGGACGTCTCGTACGGCGTGATCATCGCGACGAAGACGACCACCCCGTGGCGGGCGAGCATCCGCGCGACGTAACTGACCCGGCGCGCATGCATCTCGCGGTCCTTGCGCGAGAAGCCGAGCTCGGGGGAGAACATCCGACGCACCTCGTCGCCGTCCAGGACCTCGACCTCCCGTCCGAGGGACCGCAGCCGTTCGCTCGCCGCGCGCGAAAGGGTGGTCTTCCCCGAGCACGGAAGCCCTTCGATCCAGACGACCCAGCCGGACTCCGGGGACGGGGCGGGCGCCGGCACGGGCGACGTACCGCGCTCGGTCTAGAAAAGACCGAGCCCCGGCCCGCCGCCTCGCCCTGGCGCAGGAGCCGGCCCCTCCGTCCACGCTGAACCCCCGCCGAAAGAGCACCCCGCCGCCCCGGCGAGGGAGCGACCCATAAGTGCCATTGGTTTTGGCCAGCGGCGCCGCGCTCCGTCGCGCGACGCAGACGACGTGGCCCGGACCGGCGGGACACCGAGGGTGGTCTCGGCGGCGAGAGCGGCCCGCTCGCGCCGGACACGGCGGCGAGAAGCAGGTGGAATTTACGGGCCATGGGACCGAGTTTATACCCCTCGCCCGCCAAGGCCGGTCATGTTCCGCCGTGGTGCCACGTCCTCGGCCGCGTGCTTCCGTCGAGCCTTCCGGTCGGACCGGTCCGCTGCACGATGCTCAGCTCCGCCCGTCCCCAGCGGGTCCGGGGCCTTCGAGGGGAGGGACCGATGAGCGCGGACGCTCCACCTAGTCCGGCTCCGACCCCTCCCCCCGTGGTGCGCCGCAAGTCCGACCGCGGCCGTATCTACCTCGTCGCCGCGGTGGTGGCGGTGGCCGCGATCGTGGTCGGGATCGGTGCCGGAACGTCCTGGTACGGCCTCAAGACCTCGAGCTCGTCGACGGGCTGCCCCACGGGCGTGACGCTCCAGGGGAACGGGGCGAGCTTCCCCGCGGCCCTCGTCTCCCAGTGGACCACCAACTTCCATACCTCGAGCGGTAACATCGTGAACTATCCGAACAACGGGGCGGTCCTCGGGATCACCTATCTGACGGAGAAGTCGACCGACTTCGCCATCACGGACGAGGGGCTGACCTCGGCGGAGGCGACCAACCTCACCAACGCGGTGGGCACCGTCCTCACGCTCCCGGTGACGGGAGGGTCGGTCGCGCTGGTCTACAACGCCACGGCCCTCGGGTACAGCGGGCCGGTCAACCTCACGGCGAACGAGCTCGTGGGGATCTACCTCGGCAAGATCACCACCTGGGCCGGGTTGGCGTCGAACAACGCCGGGCTCGGCAAGATCGCGACCGGACTTTCCCCCGTACACCGGGCCGACGGCGCCGGGATGACCTACGTGCTGACGAACTACCTGTCCGACCAGAACAAGACCTGGCGCACGACGACCGGGCTCGGCACGTCGACCGACCCGGCGTGGTGGACGAACGTCACGGCGGCGATCGGCGCGACCGGGAACTCCGCCGTGCTGAAGGACGTGAAGAAGACCCCGGGGGCGATCGGCTATACGGACCTCTACGACGCGGAGGAAGCGGCGAGCGCGGGCGTCGCGATCGCCGCGATCGTCAACTCCCACGGGACGGCCGTCGCGCCGACGTGGGCCGACACGGCGTCGGCGATCAGCGACGTCTACGCCGCGATCGGGAGCTCCCTCCCCTCGGCGACCGGCGACTGGTCGAGCGTGTCGTGGGTCAACGCGTCCGGCCCCGGGGACTACCCGCTCTCCACCCTGGTCTACATGATGGTCCCGCAGAACCCGGCGAAGGGCCACACGGCGAGCCTGACCGACGCGACAGCGCTCCGGGAGTGGATCCAGTGGGTCGCGACCACCGGCCAGAAGTACAACACGACCCAGTTCCCGTATGTCAGCCCCCCGACGCCCCTCCTGACGCAGGACCTGAGCGCGCTCTCCGGGATGATGTTTAACAACCAGCCGATCCCGTCGTGCAGCTAGGGTTTCGCGTGGGGGGGACCGACGCACCGGAGGGGGAGCGAAGAGCCCGACGAACGGCCCGCCTGACGGCGCTGCGGCGCGGCGGGTTCGCCTTCCGCGTCCTGGTCAGCCTGGTCGCGGTCGCGATCGTAGGCCTCCTCGCCGGGATCGCGGTCTTCCTGGTCGAAGGCGCGGGCGCGTCGGTGGCCCACTCCGGTCTGGGGTTCGTCGCCGGCACGGCCTGGGACATCTCCACCGGGACCTACGGGGCCTGGCCCGCGATCGCCGGAACGCTCGTCGTCAGCGGCCTCGCTCTCCTCCTCGCGGTCCCGGTCGCGCTGGGGGTCGCCCTGTTCGCCTCCGAGATCGCCCCGCGCGGGCTTCGGGCGCCGATCGCCTACTTCGTCGACCTCGGCGCCGCGGTGCCGAGCGTCGTCTACGGCTTCTGGGCGGTCGTCGTGCTCGTCCCGTTCCTGAGGGATACCGTCGAGCCGAAGCTCGGCCGCCTGACCGGCGGCGCCGCGCCGTTCTCGGGGCCGGCGACCGGCCTGGACATCCTGTCGGCGTCGGTCATCCTCGCCATCATGATCATCCCCACGATCGCCGCCCTCGCCCGGGAGGCGCTCCGGGCGGTCCCGCGGGACCTGCGCGAGGGGGCGCTCGGGCTCGGCGCCACACGATGGGAGGCGACCCGCCTCGCCGTCCTCGGGCCGGCGACCCCGGGGATCGCCGGGGCCATCGTCCTGGGCCTCGGCCGGGCGATCGGGGAGACGATCGCGGTCGCCCTGGTCATCGGCAACGCCTACCAGGTGCCGACCTCGTTGCTCTCCCACGGCTCGACGATCCCGAGCTGGCTCGTGAACGGCTTCCTCGAGGCGTCCGGGCTCTCCCGTAGCGCTCTCTACGAGCTCGCCGCGCTCCTCCTCGTCATCTCGCTCGCGGTGAACGTCGGGGCCCGGGTCGTCGTCCGCCGCTGGGAACGCGCCGAGACCTCCCTCCTCCGTCGCCGGAAGGCCCGACGGCCGGCGTTGGACGCCCCTCCACCGGTCGCGGGGAGCGCTCCCCTCACGGTCCCGGCCTGGTTCCCGCGGATCCTGGCGGGCCGGTCGGCCCGGCTGCGCCGGCGTCGGCTCGTGTACGGGCTGGTCGTCGTCCTCGCCGTCGCCGCGGTCGCCGTCGCGGTCTGGCCGCTCGTGAGCCTGATCGAGACGGCGACGGTCTCCGGCGGCTCCGCGGTGGTGACCCCGTCGTTCTACACGTCCACCCCACCGCCGGCCTGCGGGGTCGGGGCAGCGACCTGCCCGTTAGGGGGGATCGGACCGGAGATCGAGGGGACGCTCGTGATGCTCGGCCTCGCGGCCGCCATCGCCCTGCCGCTCGGCATCCTGGGCGGGATCTACCTCTCCGAGTACGGCCGGAACCGCTTCGGCCACGGCGTCGCGTTCGTGGTCGACATCCTCCTCGGCGTGCCGACGATCCTCGTCGGCATCTTCGTCTTCTCCCTGTTCCTGAACTACGACCGGTTCGACGACCAGAGCGCGTTCGCCGGCGCCGCCGCGCTCGGGGTCGTGATGGTACCGATCGTCGTGAAGGCCGCCGGGCTCGCGCTGAGGACGGTGCCGGTGTCGGTCCGCGAGGGGGCCCTCGCGCTCGGCTTCCCTCGCCATCGCGTGACGCTCCGGGTGGTCCTGGGCAGCTGCCGCGGAGCCCTCGTCACCGGGAGCCTCCTCGCCGTGATGCGCGCCGCGGGCGAGACGGCGGCCGTCATCCTGACCGCCGGGGGGAGCATCTACTGGATCACGAACCTGAGGGCGCCCGTCGGCGCGCTCGCCCCGTTCATCTACAGCGCGCTCACGGTCTACAGCTCCCCGAACTACCAGACCGACGCCTGGGGGGCGGCGCTCGTCCTCCTCCTTATGATGGTCGCCGTCACTCTCGCCGCCCGCCTCTCGGTCCGGGGACCGGGTAGCGACGGGTCGGTGTGAGCGGGTGCCCGCGAAACTCGAGGTACGCGAGCTCAACGCGTGGTACGGCGACCGCCAGGCGCTCTACGACGTCTCGGTCGACCTCGAGGACCGCGCGACCACGGCGATCATCGGGCCGTCGGGCTGCGGAAAGTCGACGTTCCTGCGCTGCCTGAACCGGCTCCACGAGGAGATCCCGGGGGCCCGCGTCGCGGGCACGATCCTGCTCGACGGGGACGACCTCGGGGCCGCCGACGTCGTCTCGGTCCGCTGCCGCGTCGGGATGGTGTTCCAGAAGCCGAACCCGTTCCCGAACATGTCGGTCTTCGAGAACGTCGCCGCCGGCCTGCGCCTGCTCGGGGTCCGTCGGCGGGACGAGCTCGACCAGGGGGTCGCTGAGGCGCTCGTGCACGCCGGGCTCTGGGAGGAGGTCGAGAACCAGCTCGACGCGCCGGGGACGAGCCTCTCCGGCGGCCAGCAGCAGCGGCTGTGCATCGCCCGGGCGCTCGCGGTCCGGCCCGAGGTCCTGCTCATGGACGAGCCGTGCTCGGCGCTCGACCCGATCGCCACCACGAAGATCGAGAACCTGCTCGCTCGCCTCAAGGCCGAGTACACCGTCGTGGTCGTCACCCACAACCTCGCGCAGGCGCACCGGATCTCCGACCGGACCGTCTTCTTCTACCTCGGGAAGGTCGTCGAGGTCGGGCCGACGACGCGGATCTTCTCCACCCCGAACGAGAAGCTGACGGAGAACTACGTCAACGGGCGGTTCGGCTGAGCGGACGCTGGAGGGGGCCCTAGGCCCCCTCACGGGCTGGGCCGGTCGGCAAGGCCCATATCTATCGCCCGTGCGTCCCCGCCGGGGCCGGGGATGAAGGCGCTCGTCCTGATCGGGGGGTTCGGGACGCGGCTGCGCCCGGTCACGTACGCGGTCCCGAAGCAGCTGATCCCGCTCGCCGGCAAGCCGATGCTCTACCACGTCCTCGACCTGCTGCCGGCCGAGGTGGAGGAGGTGGTCCTGGCGACCGGCTACAAGGCCGACCAGGTCGAGCGCTACGTCCGCGAGCACCCGACGCGCTTCGCGGTCCGCACGGTCCCGGAGGCGACGCCGCTCGGGACCGGTGGGGGGATGAAGAACGCCGGGGACGGGATGAGCGACCCGTTCTTCCTCCTGAACTCGGACGTGATCAGCGCCGCCGACCTCGGGGCCCTCGCGGCCGGGCACCGCCGGTCCCGTCGTCTCGGCACGATGGCGCTCGCCGAGGTCGAGGATACCCGACCGTACGGCGTCGCCGCGCTCGGCGCGGACGACCGCATCACCGCGTTCGTCGAGAAGCCGGAGCCGGCCCGGGCCCCGTCCCACTGGATCAACGCCGGGCTCGCGGTCTGGTCCCGCGCGGTCCTCGACCGCATCCCCGCCGGACGGCCCGTCAGCTTCGAGCAGGAGGTCGTTCCGGGCCTCCTCGCGGGCGGCCTCTACGGCTACCGCCTCGCGGGCTTCTGGGACGACGCCGGGACCCGGGAGCGCCTCCTGCGGTCGCAGCGCTTCCTGTTCGATGCGGGGCGGGGTGCCCACCTCGGCCTGCCGGCGGGGGCGAGCGGAACGGGGCCGGTCGCTGCGACGGCCGACGTCCTCGCCCGCGGCGCCTCGTTCGGCCCGTACGTGACGCTCGGCTCCGGGGTCCAGGTGGAGCCGGGGGCCCATGTGGAGGACGCGATCGTGATGGACGGTGCCGTGGTCGGTCGCGGCGCGAAGGTCGTGCGGTCGATCGTCGCCCCCGGGATGACCGTCGAGGCCGGCCGTCGCCTGGAGGAGACGCTGCTGGGCGAGGCGCCGCCCTAGCGCTCGAAGGCGTCGCCCGTGACGACGACCTTCACCGCCTCGTCGGGTCGGGCGGCGAGCCGGAACGCTTCCGCGATCTCCGCGAGGGGGCGGTGGTGGCTCACGAGGTCGCCGACGCGGAGCCGCCCGGCGACGACCAGGTCGTGGACGTCCCGGATCTCGCGCTCGGTCGTCGCGTACGACGGGACGATCCGGACCCCCCGAAGGTAGAGCTGCTGGAGGTCCGCGTCGAGCCGGCTCCCGGCCTCCGGGAGCCCGAACAGGTTCACCGTCCCGCCCCGCCGGACCTCCTCGACCGCCGTGCGCGCGACCGACGGATGGCCGGACGCCGGGACCGCGAGGTCGACCCCCCGTCCGCCGGTCGCCCGCCGGACCATCTCCCGGACGGCGTCCGGCTGGCGCGGGTCCGCGCACGCATCGATCCCGCCGCGCTCGGCGACGTGGCGGCGCAGCTCGGAGACCTCGGTCCCTCCGACCCACGCCGCGCCGAGCGCCTTGGCGAGGCGCGCGTACAGGAGGCCGACCGGACCGAGCCCGAGCACGAGGACGCTTCCGCCCTCGGCGAAGCCGACCTTGCGCAGCGCGGTCAGCGCGCAGCCGGCGGGCTCGAGGAGGGTCCCGCTCGGCCAGTCGACGGCCGGGTCCAGGCGGAGGACCGCGCCTTTCGCGACATGCTCGGCCGACGCCCGGAACAGCTCGGCGAACCCGCCCGGCTCGAGGTTGGTCGTGCTGTAGGCCGGACAGAACGTCGTATCGCCCCGGCGGCAGACCTCGCACGCGAGGCAGGGGACATGGTGGTGGACGAAGACGCGGTCGCCGACGGCGAGGTCGGTCACCCCGGGCCCGGTCGAGGCGATCCGGCCCACCGGTTCGTGCCCGAGGACCCCGGCGGTGCGGTAGTTCCCTCGCACCTTCTCGAGGTCCGTCCCGCAGATGCCGCACGCGGCGAGGCGGACCGTGACCTCGCCCGGCCCCGCGCGGGGCTCGGGCCGGTCGTCGAGGACGACCGCGCCGGTCGGACCGAGCCGGCCGAACCTCATGCCCGAGCGCGGGCGGCGGCGATCGCGGCGTCCAGGATCTCGACCGCCTCGTCGATCTCCTCGCGGCGGACGACGAGCGACGGGATGTACCGGATCGACGAGCGCCCGCAGCCCAGGAGGATCAGCCCGCGGGCGACCGCCTCGTCGACGACGCGGTCGCGGAACTCGGGGGCCGGCTCCTTCGAGGTGCGGTCCTGGACGAAGTCGGTGGCGACCATCAGCCCCACGCCCCGCACGTCCCCGATCTCCGGGTGGCGGCTCGCGAGCTCCTTCAACCGCTGGAGCAGGTACGCCCCCTGCACGCGAGCGTTGTCGAGGAGGTGCTCCTTCTCGATCACGTCGAGCGTCGCGAGCGACGCGGCGACCGCGACGACGTTCCCCCCGAACGTGTTCGAGTGCGAGCCGTGGACCGGGTAGTCGAACTCGGCAGGGAACGTGACCGCGCCGAGCGGTAGGCCCCCGCCGAGCGCCTTGGCCATCGTGACGATCTCCGGGACCACCCCGTGGTGCTCGATCCCGAACCACTTGCCGGTCCGCCCGACACCGGCCTGGACCTCGTCGTCGATCAGCGGGATGTGGTACTCGTCCAGGATCGACCGGAGCGTCGCGTGCCAGCGGGGCGGCGGGACGACGTAGCCTCCCTCGCCCATCACGGGCTCGGCGAGGAACGCGGCGACGTCGTCCGGCGGGATCGCCGTGTGGAAGTAGAGCTCCTTCAGGATCTTGGCGCAGTAGAGGTCGCAGCTCGGGTACTCCAACTTGTACGGGCAGCGGAAGCACGTCGGGGCCGGGATGTGGGTGCCCCCGCCCACGAACGGCGCATAGCGGGCCCGCTGGACCGGCTTCGACGCGGTGAGCGACAGGGAGCCCATCGTGCGGCCGTGGAACCCGCCGAGGAGGCCGACGACGATCGGCCGCTGACGGTGGTAGCGGACGATCTTCAGCGCCGCCTCGACGCTCTCGGTCCCGCTGTTGGTGAAGAACAGCTTCTTCTCGAACGAGCCCGGGACGAGCTTGATCAGCCGCTCGGCGAGGTCGACCTGGTTCTCGTAGTAGAAGTCGGTACCGGCGAAGTGCGCGAGGCGTCCGACCTGCTCGCGGACCGCACGGACGACGTCCGGGTGCGAGTGGCCGACCGCGAGCGCACCCACCCCCGAGGCGAAGTCGAGGAGCCGGTTGCCGTCGACGTCCGTCACCCAGACGCCGTTACCGGACGCCGCGACCACGGGCGACGCCTTGGTGCTGGTCATCAGGGCATGGTGGTCGCGCTCGATGAGCCGTCGAGCGTTCGGTCCGGGGAACGGCTTCGCGACGGAGACCCCGCGCTTCGGCTTCGCCTTCGGCGAGGAGGGAACGACCCGGGACGGCGTGCTCTGGCTCATCGGTGACCCGGCTTCCGGAGGCCGTGGGACCGCTATGACGTTCGCGGTCAGTCGGGGTTGACCGCGCCTCCCGTGGAGCCTCGGCTTTTTGAGTGGTGGCGGGACCTCGCAGACCGTCATGGCCCACCGACCCTCCGGCGCGTGGCGGCAGGAGGACCTCCACGACGTTGTTCCCGAGAGGGCCGTCCTGACCGAGCTCGCGCGCGGGTTCCTGCTCGTGCGAGAGAACGACCGGCAGCGGGCGGTCCGGTTCGCCGCGACGTTCCTTCGGGAGCAGGCCGAACCCCTAGCGCGGCCGGCCCCGGCGGCCTATCCTGCCGCCGCCCCCGCGCAACGGTCGCTCGGGTTGGAGTTCCGTGGCGCGGTCGAGCGGCCCGACCCTCGCGGTCCCCGCTGAGCGGACGGGCACGGGGCCCCGGACCCGTAGGTAGGCCCGAAGGCCCGACGGGAAGTCGCGACGGGTGAGGCAGATCCGGACCCCCCCAGGATCCCCGAAGAACCCCCCGGGGCAGACGAGGACCGAGGCGGCGAGGCAACGCTCCGCGAG
Organism: Thermoplasmata archaeon; assembly: GCA_035624925.1. GTDB lineage: Archaea > Thermoplasmatota > Thermoplasmata > Lutacidiplasmatales > UBA184 > Lutacidiplasma. Next base: position 15,232 of record DASPQN010000008.1, on the reverse strand, counting down.
CCTTCGCCCGCTCGCCCTCCCGGACCGGTCGAAGTGGGTCGGACCTGCCGGCGGACGGGTGCCGGGGAACCCGCGAGCCCAAGCGCGAAGGTTGCGGTCCACGACGGCGCGGACCGCCGCGCGGACGCCGGGGAGGTTCCGCAGGAGCCCCAGCGCGGCGGCCGCCGACGCCGGGGCGACCTCATCGGAGACGAGACCGACGTACCGGCCGAACCGGCCGACGGCCTCCGGGGGAGCGATCGCGAACCCGACGCGCACCTCGTCTGCCCCGAAGAACTTCGTGAACGACCCGGTGGCCCAGAGCCCGCGGGTCCCTTCCGCGCTCACCGAGGGGACCCCGGTGAACTCGCGGAAGGTCTCGTCCACGACGAGGTGGCGGGCTCCCTCCGAGAAGCGCGCGAGCTGCTCGGCGGACCAGAGGTCCCCCTCGGGATTGCGGGGTCTCGAGACGGCCGCCACGTCGACCGCCCCGCCGTCGTCGTGGACGACGAACCCTTGCGCCCGCGCGCCATCGAACAGCGGGGGATACTCGGGGTACCTCACGCGCAGCGCCGGGGGACTTTGGCCCCGGCCCAGTTCGCGGGCAAGGTGGCCCAGGACCCAGCCGTTCGCCTCCGATGCGCCGTGCGAGAGGAACAACCGGGTCGGAGCCACCCGGAGGTGGTCCGCGAGCTCGAGCCGAAGTTCCTCCACGACACCGGCGCTCGGCCGCCGCTCCGGCCATGACGGGGGCGGGATCGACCCCCGCATCCCGCTCGACGCGAGGTCGTACCGGCAGTCGGGGTGGGCGTCGATCCAGTCGGCCAGGGGGAACTTCATTCCTGGGACGTGCGCGAGAGGCAGGACCTCCTCGGCTAAAGCCCGAGCCGGGGGGCTACCGGGGGCTCGAAGGAGCCCCGGCGCCACGGCGCGGGGCCCGCCGGTCGAAGCGAACGTTCATGCACGCTCGAGACGGCCCGAGGTCCGTGGCGCCCGCGCCGAGCGTTCGGGTCGACCGCGGCGGCCGCGTGATCGCCCTCTCGGCGGCATGGTTCTCCGACGGCGCGCGTCGTCGGACCGAGGCGCGACGGGCCCAACGATGCGTTGAGTGCGGACGCGAGCTGCCGTCACGGAGGACGCCGTACTGCTCCCGCCGTTGCCGGTGGAGGTTCCACGGGCACTACTTCTGGGACTCGGCCCGTTCGTTCGTCCTCCTTCGGGATCGGTACACCTGCCAACTCTGCGGGGTCCGCCGCCGCGCCCGGGAGCTGGAGGTCGACCACCTCGTCGAGATCGCTCGAGGGGGGGCGGCCCTCGACTACGCGAACCTGCGTGCCGTCTGTCGGCCCTGCCACCGGGAGAAGACCCGCCGGTTCCTTTCGGGCGAGGTCCGCGCCGCGAGCGAACCGCGCGTCGGACCCGCGCCGTAGCTCCCCGCCAGGGCCCGCCGCCGAGGGCGCCGAGCCAAGGAGTATATAGATGAGCCCGGCTGGGCCTTTCCCCCATGCCGAGGCGCTCCCGGGCGGTCGCGACGGTCGTCCTGCTCGTGCTCCTCGCGGTCAGCGGCGCAGGGTTCGCGGGGCTCGCGCTACCGTCCCACGGCGTCGGAGTGGCAAGCTCCTCCGCCCACTCCGCGGTGCATGCCCCCCCGCCTGCCCACCAGCTCACACACCAGGGCCGTTCCGCCGCCCCAATGCGCACGCCCGCTCACGTGCCGGGCGGCCATGCCGGTTCGCGGCCCGACCGCGCGACCCCGAGGGTTCGCCCCCTCGGAGCTAGCCCTCTCGTCTTCCCCCCGAACCCGATCCGGTCGAAGGTCGCCCCCGGGGCCCCTTCCGCGTCGAGCGTCTATCCCACGACCCCGGCCCCGATGGGGGTCTCCGACTTCGGGGTAGGGGCGGCCGGCAACTACACCTACGGGACCGCGAGCTTCGAGGGAAACCTCACGCTGACGTCGTTCTCTGCCTTCACCCCCGCGAACACCACGAACCTTTCGTACCCGACGCCGGACTGGGTCCTCCTCCAGCTCGATGCCGTGGCGGTGAACGTCTCGCTTCCGCCCGCCGCTTCCACGGTCTCCAACGGGACGTTCTGGGTCCAGAACGGGCTCCTGTTCAACGGGAGCCACGTCCAGCTCGAGGACAACATCTGGAACTTCACGACGAAGGGCGCGGTCCTCCCCCCGTCGACCCTGACCGGCCTGCACGGCTCGATCCTCTCCGGCGAGGTCTACGCCGGCCTGGGGGCGAACTTCTCCGTTACCCTGCCGCTGACGATCGAGCTGTTCGACAACATCTCGACGTCGGCCTCCAATCACACGGTGATCCAGTTCGGCTACTCGATCGAGGGCCACGGGGCGACCTACGACACCGTGACGTTCAACGGCCATACGTCGGTCTCCTCGCCGTCGGAGTTCCGGGTCAACGGCGGCGCCCTCGTACCGGGCGGTCTGCTCTACGACGCCGAGTTCGTCCTCGGCGGCGCTGGCGCCGGGACGAACGCCGACCTCGTGGGCCTGAACGGGTCGACGACCCTCCTCTCGCTGAACGGGACCGGCTACCAGCCCGTGCGAGCAGCGTTCGACTACGGCGAGGACGCCTCCGAGACCGCCCTCGGGGTCGCCGTCGCCTACACCGGCACGACCGTTCGGCTCACCGCCGGTCCATCGTTCCTGGTCGGGCTGTGGAACACCAACGGCACGGTCGCGCACCGGCTGGCCCCGTTCGCGACGCCGGGCTGGATCGAGGTCCGGATCACGACGGACCCGAGCTACGCCATGGTGTTCGCGACGAACGCTTCGCTCGCCGCCGGTCCGTTGACCCTCGCGGACTACTCGTACGCCCCGACGACCGTCTCGGGTGACCTCACCACCGACCTTCCTCTGCCGGCCGCCACCGACCCGTACGTCTTCGCGGCCTGGGCCGACGGCTACGCCAGCGGGAACGTGACGGTGAAGGACAACTCGACGGTCGTCACCCCCGACCCGCTGACCCTGACGCCGGCCGCGTCGGTGCTCGACGCACCGGTCTACCTCCGGGGCTCGACCCAGGCCCAGGCGTTCGGCGAGGCGCACATCGACCAGACCGGCTACTTCGCCGCCGGGGGCGTCCTCTGGCTCAACGCCTCCAAGGACCTCCTCGCGGCCCCGTTCCTGAGGGTCAACGAGCGGGACTTCCCGACGTTCACCCTGCTCGCCGCGCTCCAGGTCAACGTCTCGGTGATCTCGAACGGCTTCGTCCAGTCCCCCATGGCCTACAACTACACCAACGAGGCCGGGGCCACCGTCGAGCTGACGAACTGGTCCCAGGGGTACTTCTTCTACTACGGCCATGGGCACTTCGCGGTCGAGAACACCTCGATCGAGGGCAGCACCGCGCTGGTCTACCACGTCCCTCCGACGCTGCCCCCGTCGACCGTCGAGTTCTACCACACCTCGGGCGAGACGGTGGCGAACCTCACGGTGAGCCAGGATGCGTTCGGGGTGACGCTCGACGGGTCGAGCTCGGCCAAGGTGTCGAACCTGGCGGCCGCGAGCGGCTCCGTCGGGGTCCTCGCGGTCAACGCGTCCACCGTGACGATCGCCCACGCCAGCGCGAGCGGCCTCGACCCCGGGGGCTTCGGGTCGGTCATCGCGAACCTCGTCCGCAGCAGCTCGGTCACCGGCTCCAGCCTCTCCGTCTCGAACAGCGCCGTCGGGATCGAAGCCGACCTGGCGAGTTCCCTGACGATCTCCGACCTGACGACGACGTCCGGCGCCACGGGCCTGGACGTGAACGACTCCGGGTCCGGGACCGTCACCGGCCTCACGGTCGGCCCCGGCGCCGGCGCGGGGAACTGGAACAACAGCAGCGGGCTCTCCTTCGCGTCGGTGGTGGTGAGCGGGACCTCCGCGGCGCCCTCGACCGGCCTCAACCTGTCGCACGATACCACGGTGACCGTGGCCGGGGGCTCGGCCCAGGGCTCGGGCTCGACGGTCGTCAACGACTTCAACGGCTCGAGCCATGGGACGTTCCGCGACCTGAAGGCGAACGACTCCGCGCTGGCGCTGGAGCTCTCCTGCGCGAGCCGCTGCTTCTACCTCAACGCCTCCAGCATCACCGCGACCAACGCGAGCGTCGGGACCAACATCTCGAACGCGAGCTCGGTCTCGGGGACGGGCTACACGAGCTCGGGCGAGTCGGTCGGCCTCCACGTGAACGACACGACGACCGTGACGTTCTCCGGGTTCACGACCTCGAACCTGTCGCTCGGGGCGGACGTCAACGGCTCGAACCTGGTCAAGCTCGCCTACGTCAACGCGAGCAACGCCACGTTCAACGCCTCCCAGAACTTCTCGAGCAAGAACCCGCAGGTACCGGGGTTCCCGGTCGCCGGCGTGGCCGTCACCAACGACACGAACGTGACGGTGACGAGCGTCTCCGCGACCGACTACCCGTTCGGGGTGTTCGCGAACAACGCGAGCCTCAGCAACGTCTCCCGCGTGACCTCCTGGTACGGCGGCGTGGCGGTCCAGTTCAACAATTCGACGCGCGTCAACGTCTCCGAGACGATCGGCGGGCACGACCTCGTCGCGGTCCTCCTGAACTACACGAACCTCTCGAAGGTCACCGAGGTCTTCGCCTTCGCGGACGCGCTCGGGATCGCCGTCTGGAACTGCACGCAGACGACCGTCGCGACGAGCACCCTCGAGATCTCGGCCGGGCCGGGCGTCGAGATCCAGTACGGGGGCAAGGACACGGTGGAGGAGAACAACTTCGTGGGCAACAACGACTCCAGCGTGGCCGGCACGTTCAACGCCTCCCATCTCCAGGCGTTCGCGAACAACACCACCTCCCCGACGTTCGAGCACAACTACTGGGCGGACCAGGCGGGCTCGGCGGCCTACGTCGTCAACGCGACCGCGCCGTTCAAGGACCTGACCCCGCTCGGCGGGTTCGCCTCGACGTACCTCGAGTTCGTCGAGCGGGGCCTCCCGCTGCACTGGAACTGGACGATCACCCTCGGGAGCCTTCCCTACACGACGAACGTCTCCGTCCTCTACATCCCCGGTTGGGCGATCTCGACCGGCGCGCTCCCGTTCACGGTAACGCCGATCCCGTTCTACCCGCCCCACCCGTCCTCGGGGTCGGTCGGCTGGGCCGGCTCGAGCATCACGCAGACGATCGTCTTCGGCGCCACGAGCTCCCCGAGCTCCGGCCTCCCGCTCTGGCTCATCGTCACCGTCGCCGCGGCCGCCGGGGTCAGCGTGGCCGTCGTGCTCCTGCTCCGTCGGCGACGGACGCCCCGACGCCCGACGTTCGCGCCCCCGGCGGGGTCCGCCCTGGAGCTGCCGACGCAGGCTCAACGCTGAGCGTCGACCGTCTCGATCCGCCCGCTCCGTCCCAGGGAGACCTGGGCCCGTCCGCGCCGTTCGCTCACCCATCCGTCGACGACGCGGACCCGGTCCCCGGTCCCCACGCGGTCGACCTCCGAGCCCCACAGGACCAGCGTGATCTCGCCGGTGGCGTCGCGCAGGACCCCGTGCCGTACCTTCCGCAGGACCCCTTCCCTCGTCTCGACCTCACGGGTCGCCTCGAGGCTCGCGACCGTCGCTTCGAACGTTGCGACCCGCGACGGTCGGAGGTCGGAGATGAACGTCGCGGCGGGTCGTCCCTCGGTCATCGCTGCACCTTGCTCCGGCGCGGCTGGAGCGCGCTCGCCCGGACGGAAGGCGGACGGACCGGGCTCCGATAAGCCCGTCTCCCCCCGGCACGCCGCCGCCATCGAGTCGCCCGGGCCCCGGGATCCGGGCTCCGCCACCGGCCCGTGCTGTCCTCAGCCCCGGAGCGCGGCCAGGAGCGTCGAGCCCCGCGGAGAACCAAGGCCAGTGCAGGGGTTCCATCCTGGTCCCGCCGAGTACCCGCTGTTGTTGCCCGACGTGATCGGCCGAAACCCGGCCGCGGCCGCCGCCGAGTAGAGCAACGGGTTGGCGTAGCCGAGCGGCTTCCCCAGCGCCTCGCCGTAGCGGGCGAAGAGGGCCGCCCAGAGCGGGGCGACCGCGCTCGTTCCCCCGATGTCGGCAGGGCTGCCGTCGACGACGACCGCATAGCCGGTCTCCGGGTCCGCGTCCCCGGCGACGTCCGGGACCCCCCGGCCCGTGGCGCCGTCCGGGGCCGGCGGGACCCTGGCGCCGGCCTGGAAGGGCGGGAGCGGGAACGCCTCGCTCACGCCGCCTCCGGTGGCCCCCTCGCCCGCGGCGAGGTCGTTCCAGACGACCTCGGAGACGACCTTCGTCCCGGCGAGGGTCAGCCGCGTCCCGCCGCAACCGACCACGTACGGGCTCGATGCGGGGAAGTCGACGGCCAAGGTTCCGGCAGGTTCGCCGTCGCCCGCGCCCTGGTCGCCCGAGGCCGCGAGGATCGTGACGCCCTGGATCGCGCCGTCCTGGGCGGCGACCTCGAGGGCGTTCCGTGCGGCGGCGGTCCAGCTCGACTCGGGCCCTCCCCAGCTGATCGACAGGACCGAAGGTCGATGGACGGCGTCGTGGACGGCCGTCGTCACGGCCTCGACGAACCCTTGCTCGGTGTTCGGGGCGAAGTAGACCACGATCGTCGCCCCCGGAGCGAGCCCGGCGGCCATCTCGATGTCGAGCTCGACCTCCGCGTCGGGACCGTTCGGGTCGCCGGTGGGCGAGTTCGAACCGCCGCTCACCCCGACCGGGACCGGCGTCGGCGGTGAAACGCCGAGACCGGCGAAGAACGTGTCGAGGTCCGTGGCGCGATACCCCCCGCCGAACTCGAGGATCCCGATGCACTGGCCCGCACCGGTAACGGCCGGGGGAAAGTCGTAGGCCGAGCCGACGGTCAGGATCGAAAGGCCGGCGGACCTGGGGTCCACGTTGCGTCGGAAGTGGGGCCGCAGCTGGGGCCGGCTATCGAGCCCGAAGACCCCGAGGACGGCCCCGGCGAGGTCCGGCGGGATCCGAGTACCGCCGACCTGCCCGCGATACGGGGTGCGCGGATGGTCGTAGCGACGAAGCTCGACCCCGAACGCCCGGGCCACGTCCGCTGAGGCGCCGGAGAGCCGCACCACGCGACGGGCCGGCTCGGCCGCCAGCACCTCGAGCCCGCATCGGTCGGCGAACTCGCTCACCCTGCGGAGGTCATCCGGGGTGGCCGCATGAACGGCAGCGAACTCTGGACGCCCCAGGTACGTCCGGCGGGAGACCGGTACGGCTCCGAGATCCACCATCGGTGGAACGTCCCCGGGCTTCGACCCCCGACGGAGGAGCAGGGAGACCTCGACCACTTCGCGAGACGGCCAAGGACCGCGGTCCCGGGCCCCCGGCAGCGCCCCCCGTCCGTCCTCGGTCGGGGCGGCCCCGGGCCCCGACGTCGCACGGGGTGTCGTGGTCCTCGGACGGTCGCGCACGGTCGGACCCTCGGAGCACCTTCCCAGACTAGCCTCATCAGATACGTTCTCCGGACGCGTTCCTCGAGGTCCCGCCGACCGAGCCGGACGCGAGGTGACGGACGGCCCGCCGTGGGCCGCCCGGGAAGAACCACCTTAAGAACCGCCCTCTCGTCCTGCGAACGATGACCAAGGTCCCGACCATCGAGCAGACCTACTACTATGCGGTCCCCCCGCGCCGGGTGTTCGCGGCGCTCGCCGAACCGCGCGGCCTGACGCGTTGGTTCTTGGAGACCGCGGAGATCGACCTGAAGGCCGGCGGCGGGTTCCGCTTCACGTGGCGCGGTGGCCATACGATGAAAGGCAAGGTCCGGTCGGTCCGACCGTCCAAGCACCTCGAGCTCCAGTGGGTCGACCGGTTCCCCGGGGAGAAGGTCTACAAGACCGTGGCCCGGTTCGACCTTCGGAAGAAGGGAAAGGGGACGCTGCTGACGTTGACCCACCGGGGGTTCAAGACCGGGAAGAAGTGGGTCGCGCTCTACGGGGCGATCGAATCCGGCTGGGCCCACTATCTGACGAATCTCCGCTCCGTGCTCGAGCACGGGATCGACCTCCGCTCCGACCTCGACGGGCCGTAAGGCCCGCAGCGACGGCCGGCCGACGCCCCGCGGGTCGAGGGGACCCCGGGGCCCACGTCGGAAGCCCGTCCCCCCGGGGACCATGTCCCGTCGCGCGGAGACAGGGGTCGGTCGTTATCCCTCATCGCGAGGTCCCCCCGCGCTCGACCCGAGGGAGAGAAGGCATGACCATCCGAGTGCGGAAGCGCAGAACGCCGGCGGCCCGGAAGCGGAACCGTCGCACCCGACGACTCAAGATCGCGGCCCGAAGGCGAACCGTCCGTCAGCGGGGACGCCGCCGCGCGAGCTGATCCGGGCCCCGTCCGCGGGCTGGCTCCCTCGTGGGGGGACGGCCCAGCGCGCCCGCGAGGGCGCCCTACGCGAACGCGCCGGACCGGAGCGACCCGCAGAAGCGCGCGAGGAACGGGTCGTTCTCGGCCTTGCCGAGGCAGAGCCGGGCCGCCTCCTGTCCGAGGGCCGGCGCGAAGCTCCAGCCGAGACGGAATCCGCCGTTGGCGACGACGAGGGCCCCCTTTCGCCCGACCGTGGGCAGCCCGTCCGGGGTGCAGGGCCGCGAGCCGTCCTTGGAGTCCAGCACCTGGTCGACCTCCACGACCTGGCGCACGGCGTCGAAGACGCTGCGCGCGTGGGCGAGACCGTTCGAGAGGTCGAAATCCCAGCCGCCGGTCACCTTGAGCTCGTCCGCGAACGGGACCAGGGCGATCCCCCGGTCCACGTGGATCGTCGCGACCTCGACCTTGGAGCGAGATCGGATGTGCCAGCCGTAGCCCCGGACGCCCGTCAGGGGGAGGCCGAGCTTCCTCGAGGTCACGCCGGTGCAGACCGCCACCGCGTCGAACCTCGCCCCGCCCGAGGAGGTCGACACGGTGCCGTCCGTCCCGACCGCGCTCACGCGCTGCCGTACCACGTGCGTCCCCGTCAGCTCGCGCAGCATCCGCTCGACGAACCTCTCGGTGTGGAGCCAGGCGACCTCGGGAAAGAACAGCGACCCCGCCCCGGGGTCCGTTTCCCGGACCTCGACCGGCGTGACCGCCCGCTTCGAGACGGCGTCCGCCTTCTCCTCGGCGAAGTGGGCGGGGTCGTCGAACCGTTCGATCAGTCCGCCCTTGCGGTAGGCGAAGTCGTCGTTCCGACCCGCCAGTTCTTCGTACGTTGCGAGCGACGCGCGCCCCATCCGCAGGAGCGTCTCCTCGGAGCCGGCCCACGGGTCGCGTTCCAGGTTCCGGAGGCTCTCGAACAGCCAGTTCCCGTCGGCGCGGCGGAACGTGCAGGTCCCGCACTTCCAGTAGCGCCAGACCCGGCGGAGGAAGGCGACCGTGTTGGTCCGGTACGCCGTTGTCGGCTCGATGATGCCGGCGGCATGCACGGAGAGCGCGCCCGGGTCCTTGTCGTCGAACAGCGTGACGTCCGCCCCTTCCTTCCGCAGGTAGTAGGCGGCGAACAGGCCGGTGATCCCGCCGCCGACCACGGCCGCCCTCATGCGTCGTCCTCGAGCCCGTCGACCGATAAATCGGCCCCGTCAAGCCGGCTCCCGTTCACAGGTCCGCGTCGTCGGTCGGCCTGACCGTCGGACACGGGCTCGGGCGACCCCCGAGACCTTCCCGTGGTAGCGGGTGGGCCGCCGAGCTCGCGGGACCGGAGATCGGGCTCGGGTCAACCCGCCTTCTGCGCGACGTTGAGTTCGCGTCGCCACCGACGTCGGGTGGCGCACAGCGTGTACCCGCGCCCGAGCAACCAGCCCCGGATCTTCGCTTGGTGGACGATTTCCTCGTACACGAGGAAACCTCCGCCGCGCAGGACCCGGTCGAGCTCGGTGAGCGCGTCGGGAAGTCTCGAAAAATCGTGGTGGCTCTGGCTCGCATGGTGGATGGCGGCGAAGGCGAAGACCGCATCGAACGATCCCCGGGGGAACGGCAGCTGGAGCATGTCCGCCGTCCGGAGCTCGAGGGAGGGGGGGAGCCCGTCCGGGTACCGCCGAGCGAGGGTACGGTGGGCCAGCTGGATCTGCCGCGGGTCGAGGTCGGTCGCGACCCAGCGAGCCGGTCGTAGTCCCTCCACCAAGAGCGCGGCCATGCCTCCGTTACCGCAGCCGATCTCGAGACAAGCGGCTCCCGGGGCGAGCGACAGGTTCTCCCGGACCCAGGCGTAGCGTCGGGCGTTCCTCCGACGAGCGAAGGCGTTCACGTGCCATCGAGCGAGGGCGTTCAACTCGGCCATGGCCTACCTCCGATCGGCCCCGGGCCCGCGTTGTACCGCGGCGCTAGCGGACCTGGGTCGTCGGCCGGTGGCACCTCGGGCACGTCGCCCGTGGTCGGGCTGGCCCCGACCAGCCGCACGTCGGACAGAGCGATCGACCCCGGTCCGTCGCGGGTCCCACCACCACGCTGCTGCTTCCGGTCGTCGCAGCACGCCGCGCGAGCGAGGCGGCCCAGGCCAGGACGCCCACTTCGATGCCGATCCCCGTGAGCAGCATCGACGCACCGACCCCGGTCCAGCCAGGCCGGCCCGTCCCCGCCGCGGCGAGAAGGAGGTACGCGCCGAGCAGGATGAGCAGGTGGTCCACCAGCAGCAGGACCAGCACCCGTCGGAAGAGCCTCTGAGGTCCGCTGAGGACACCCATGACCCGACCCTCAAGGGCGCGGCGGCGTGGCCCCACGCTGCCGTGCTGTGGGCGAGAACGAGGCTCGCTCCTCGTGCCAAGAACGCACCGGAGCGCGCCCTCCCCCGCTCCCGGTCGGGGGCCGCTCTCGAGGCCCCGCGGCGGGCGGTGCCTGTCGTGGCCTAGCCCGAGGGACCGCGGGACGAAGCCGGGACCCGTGTCGTCCCCTCGCCATCGGGCCTTCGCGGATCACGAGGCGGCGAGCTCGGGTGTTCTGGCGTCGCGATCGGTCGACGCGGCGAGGCTCGCCGCACGCTCCGTACGGGGCAGGGTGGTCGGTGCGCTTCGCGGGTAGCCGTTACGCCTTGGGCGACTGGTAGAGGCCGACAGTGTTCCCCTCGGGGTCCTTGAAGTAGCCCATGAACCCCATGCTGCCGTCCCCGACGGGTGCCTTCCGCTGGAGGATCTTCCCCCCGTTCTTTTCGATCGCCTTCTCGGCCTCGGTGATCTCCTCGACGAGGATCGTGACGACCGGGTGCTCGACGTGACCTCCCCGCGGGACGACCCCTCCTCCGATGTACCCGGGGGCCTTGGGCCTCCCCCGCTCGTCGGCGGGGCCGGTGCTGACCATCGTGTACTCCATCCCCGGCACCTGGGTCATCTTCCAGCCGAACGTGGCCGAGTAGAACTTCCGCGCCCGCTCGGGTTTGTCCGCAGGTATCTCAAAGTGACCGACTTCGCCGACCATGCCACCCTCGACGAAGCGTGACGACGTGCCCTATTAGAAGCGTCCGCCCCCGGATCGGGGTGGGCTCGTCCGAGGGTCGGCAGGCCGCTCGGCGGCGCTCGAGGGACCCCCGAGCCCCCCCGGAGCGGCGGGCGGTCCATCCGTCCCAGCGCTCTGGCCCTGGTGGGAAGCGGGTGGACGCTCGCACGGCGCCGGGTCCCTCCGGAGCGCGACGCATCGGTCCGGAACGGACAGCGCCTCACCCCGGTCCCGGTCCTTTTGGAGGGTCCGTGGAACGTCCTCCCGGGGAGGCTAGCGGGGCGCGGGCGAGGGTGGCCGATCCGTCGTCAGGATCACGGGATCGTCGCCAAGTCCTCTTCGAGCATCCTACGGTCGTCCCGATCGCGGACGCCCGCCCCGATCCGTCGGGCCGCCCGTAGCTGCCGGTCCCGCTCTCGCCGGTCCCCCGCGACCGCCGCGGCCCGAGCTAGGGCCTCGTGGGCGTAGGCGACGTAGAACCGGCCGAGCCGGTTCTTGAGGGCGACCTCGAGGGCCCGACGGCCGTGGTAGCGGGCGGGCTCGGCGCGTCCGAGGGTGGCGTAGACACGGGAGACCTGCCATTCGCCGACGGAGACGTGGAGCGGCCGGCCCGCTCGACCCCAGTGGTACCGAGAAGCGTGCGCCGCGTGGAGCATCTCCTCCGCCTCGAGGGGGCTGCGCCGCGTCTTATCGAGGAGCGACCACGTGTAGTTGAACAGGTCCGCGCCGATCTTCCGGTGAAGCCGATCGCCCACCGGATCTGCCCTCCGACGTGCCATGGTTCTCGGGGTCCTCGACCCGCCGCGTGCGGGGGATGGCTCCCTGACCTAAAGCGCGCCGACCGGGGCGAGAGCACGACAGCGGCCGCCGCGCTTCCTGTCCGCCCTGCGGCCAGCTCGGGATCCGCTCCTGCCGCGTCCCGGTCAGGCGAGAGGAGCGCCGGCGGCTACCACTTGCGTAGGGCCTGAGCCAGCTGCTTCCTCGCCGCCCGGGTCTGGTGGGGAGGAGCGTCGCGGGTGTACGCCGTGCAGCCGCACGCCCGGCAGTGGTCGTCGGGCCCGTGCAGCCGTCGCTGGTGCAGACACCCGGGGGTTTCGCATTCCGTCGTCATGCCTTCTCGCGCGCCTCGAGCCACGGCGTCCACTTAACAGAGCCGAGGAGCCGAGAGCCGAGGCCGGCCGCGGTCCGTGCGTCGTTCCTACCGGTCGACGAGCGCCTGGCTCGTCGCCGAGTACCGCTCCCCCGAAGCCGACCCTTTCGGGATCGCGGCCTCGATGCGGGCCAGGTCCGACCGGGAGAGCTGGAGGTCGACCGCGGCGACGTTCTCCTCCAGGTACTTCCGGCGCTTGGTCCCAGGGATCGGCACGAGGTCGTCCCCCTGCGCGAGGACCCAGGCGAGCGCGAGCTGGACGGGGGTGCAGTGGAGCCCCTCGGCGACCCCCGCCAGGCGGTCGACCAGGTCGAGGTTCTTCCCGAGGTTCTCCTCGTGGAACCGCGGGCTCCCCCGGCGGAAGTCGTCCGCCGGGAGACCTTCCAGGGTCCGGACCTTCGCGGAGAGGAACCCGCGCCCCAGCGGGCTGAACGGCACGAAACCGATGCCCAGCTCACGGCAGGCCGGCAGGATCCCGTCCTCCGCGTCCCGCGTCCATAGGGAGTACTCGCTCTGGACCGCGGCGATCGGGTGCACGGCGTGGGCGCGTCGAAGGGTCCGCGGGCTGACCTCCGAGAGCCCGAGGTAGCGGACCTTCCCCTCGGCGACCAGGCCGGCCATGGCCCGGACGCTCTCCTCGATGGGAACGCGGCGGTCGACCCGGTGGAGGTAGTACAGGTCGATCGTCCGGACCCCCAGGCGGCGGAGGCTCGCGTCGCACGCCGCCCGGATGTGCTCGGGGCTGCCGTCCACGGGATTGGGGGTGCCCGACGCGCCCGCCACGAAACCGCACTTCGTCGCGAGGACCACCTGCTCCCGGCGTCCTCGGATCGCGCGGCCCACGAGCTCCTCGTTGGTGAACGGGCCGTAGATGTCCGCGGTGTCGAGCAACGTGACGCCGAGCTCGAGCGCCCGCGCGAGGGTCGTCATCGATTCCGCGTCGTCGGGCACGCCGTACGACTGGGACATGCCCATGCACCCGAGGCCGATGGCGGAGACCCGAGGTCCGTCCCGGCCGAGCCGCCGTACCTTCATGCCAGCGGCATCGTGGCACGGCCTTTAGCCGCTCTGCTCCGGTAGCGGGACGGGCCGGGGTTCGCCGGTCTCGGAACGACCCGGGGCTGCCCTACCGCTCTCGACCCGACGTGCCCTGCGCACCGCTACCGTTCGCTGCACGAGGACCCACTTCCAGCCTAAATCCGCCGGACCCATGGAAGGCTGGGCCGTCCGTGCGTCGACCTGTGGTGGTCGTGGGCGCCGGGATCATCGGGCTCGCGACAGCGTACACGCTCCTCCGACAGCGTCCTGGACTCCCGCTCGTCGTCCTCGAGAAGGAGGGCCGGGCGGGGACCCACCAGACCGGCCACAACAGCGGGGTGATCCACTCCGGGGTCTACTACCGGCCCGGGTCGCTGAAGGCCCAGCTCTGCCGTCGGGGCCGGGACCTCCTCCTCGAGTACCTCCGGTCGCACGACATCCCGTTCCGGATCTGCGGGAAGGTCATCGTCGCCACGCAGCGCTCCGACCTCGAGCCGTTGGCGGAGCTGGGGCGAAGAGCGCGGGCGAACGGCGTCCCGGACGTCCGATTCCTTCAGGCCGAGGAGCTCCGCCAGCTCGAACCCGAGGTCGCCGGAGCGACCGCGCTCCACGTGCCGGGAACGGGGATCGTGGACTACGCCGCGGTGGTCCGCAGCCTGGTCGCGGAGGTCGAAGCGATGGGCGGAGAGGTCCGGACCCACCGGGGGGTGGAGCAGGTCGAGATCGCCCCCGGAGGCATCCGGGTCACGACGGGGGACGAAACGATCGAGGGCGGTTTCCTGGTCAACGCGGCCGGGCTGCAGGCCGACCGCGTCGCGCGCCTGGCCGGGCTCGTTCCCCCCTGCATCATCGTCCCGTTCCGAGGGGAGCACTACACGCTCAGCCGCCGGGGCGGCGGGCTCGTCCACGGCCTCGTCTACCCCGTCCCCGACCCCGACATGCCGTTCCTCGGCGTCCACCTCACCCCCCGGCTCGACGGCTCGGTGGAGGCCGGACCGAACGCCGTGCTGGCGCTCGCGCGGGAAGGCTACCGCAGGACGGATCTCGATGGTGCGGACCTCGCGGGGACGTTGCTCTACCCCGGCTTTGCGAGGATGGCGTGGAGGTACTGGCCGGCGTCGATCCGCGAGATGCTGCGCTCGCTGAGCCGGGGGATGTTCCTGGACGACCTGCGCAGGATGGTCCCGGCCCTCGAGCTCGGCGACCTCGCCGGCTGGGGGGCGGGGGTCCGAGCTCAGGCGTTGGGGCCCCGAGGCGAGCTGTTCGACGATTTTCTGCTCGTCGAGGCGAACCGGGTCCTCCATGTCCTCAACGCGCCGTCGCCCGCGGCGACCTCGTCGCTGGCGATCGCCGAGCACCTGGTCGCACGGATCCCGTCGGCTGTCGCCTGAGCGGGGATCGCGGGCTCGCCCCGCTCGGGAGGCGACCCCCGGCCGGATCGGGTCCGGAGCCCGGTCCCGCCCCGCTCCGCGCGAACGCTACGTCGTTGACGTGGAGGGCGCGTCGGTTCCCCTCCGCCCCCGACGTGCGCCGGGAAGGGTCACCGGGAGCGCGATCTTCATCGAGCTGATCTCCACCTGGTGCCCGCGGCAAAGGGGGAGGTCCTTCGCCCGGCCGGTCAGGGTGTAGACCCGTCGCCGGATGATGTTGCCGCGGCAGGCCCCGGTCACGAT
>DASPQN010000007.1:0-10896 GCA_035624925.1 Thermoplasmata archaeon | reverse complement strand
CGCTGGACCCGGGCGGTATCCAACGACGCCAGGATCTTCCGTGCGTCCGAGGGCGGACCGGCACCGCCGACTCCCGAGGGGTCAGCCACGGCGGGCACGGGTCGCTGAGCTTCGACGATACTTAGACCTGCGCCCGGCCCGGGCCGACAGCGCCTGCCGCCGCGAGCGGTCTACGCGGCGCCGACGTCGGCCCGTCCCGGGCGGGACCTGGTCGTCGCTCGTAGTACCGGGACCCGCGGCGCCTTGGGAACGGCGGACCCCGGGCCCCCGGACTTGACCAGGCACCAGATCGATTCCAACGGCCATCGGCGGCCCCAGGCCTCGTCCGCCGGCGACAGGTAGGAGCTACGAGCCTCGCGCGGCGCAGGGAGCTCCGTCAGGGATTCCACCACGAACCCGCTCGCGCGGAAGAGCCGGATCCACTCGCCGTAGGTCAGTTGGAAGTTGACCTCTAGTGGACGGGGATAGCTGACACGGTGCATCCCGAAGTAGGCCCGCCGCAGCGTCCGGCCGAGACGATCCGCTCGCCGGTCGTGGGCGACGATCCGGAACGGGCTGGACGTCGCGAACACGAGCCGCCCACCCGCCCGCAGGACCCGAGAGGCCTCCGGGACGGTCCGGTGGGGGTCACAGAACGTCAACGCACCCCAGTCCGAGAAGACGACGTCGAAGGCGTCGGCCCGGAACGGCAGCTCCTCCGCGTTGCCCCGAGTCCAGGACGATGGCCGTGTCGCGGCCCGGCCCAGCCGCCGCGCCTTCGCGAGCTGCGCCGGGGAGAGGTCGAGGCCGACGGTCCTCGCCCCTGCCGCCGACAGGGCGATCGACCAGCGACCCGCGCCGCAGCCGAGCTCGAGCGTCGTACGGCCCCGGATCGGTCCGAGGAGCCGCAGCTGTGACTCGGGTACGCGCCAGAACCCCCACGCCTTGGCCGTCCGTCCTCCCAGGACCCTCGCGTGGCGTCGGTCGTAGGCCTCGCTCTGCCGTTCCCAGAGCTTGAGGTTCGTCCGTACGTGCGGTGCGACCCGAACCCGTCGCGGGGCACGCCGCACAGGGTGGCGCCGTCGAACCGTCCTCATCGAAGCGCCGGGCCGAGACGCCGAGGCACATCACGGCAGCCTCCGACGTCCAGGGCGCCTCTACCGCCGCCGGCCGCTTCGGGGTGAACGGTCCCGACTATCGACCGAACCAGCGGGCGCGGCGGTCGGAACCGGCCTGCTCCTTCTCCCGGGCCACAGCCGCCGACGGTGGGATGAAGCTCGCCCGGGGCGACGGTCCTGAGAGGAAGTCCACGTCCACCCGCCCGACTCGGCCGGCACCGAACTCGACGTAGCACGAACCGTTCCCGGCGAACGCCGGGGGCCGTTCGCCGCCCAGCAGGTCCGCGATCAGCGACCCGGCCACGACCCGTGCGGCGCTTTCCGCGAACGCGCCCGCCTTCGGGACCTCGAGGTCCGTCACGTCGCCGATGGCGTACACCCGGGGAAACCGGGTCTGCAAGGTCTTCGGGTCGACGGGGACCCACCCGTCCGCGGTCATCCCGCTCTCGGCCACCACCTCCGGTACACGGTGCTTCGGCACGCCGAGGAAGAGGTCGTACGGCATCGCGCTCCCGTCGTCGAGCGTCAGGAGCTTGTGCGCGGGATCGAGCTCGCGGACGGTCCGCTGAGGGACGAACCCGATCTGGCGATCGGCGAACGCCGCGATCAGCGCCCGGGAGGCCCCGGGGGAAGGGGGGATCGGGCTGTCGAACGGCAGCACGAGGTCGATCTCGCAGGCGCCCCGGACGCCGCGCTCCTTGAGGTAATCGTCCAGGAGCAAGGCGGCCTCACTGGGCGCGGGAGGGCACTTGAACGGGGTGGAGGCGACCCCGACGACCGCGCGCCCCTTGGTGAACGTAGGAAGGACGCTGCGCAGCGCCTCCGCCCCCGCGAAGGAGTAGAACTCGTGCCCCCCCTCCGCGAGCCCAGGCGTGGCGTCCAGGTCGTAGTCCGCGCCGAGGGCCACGACCAGCACGTCCGTGTCGTAGACCCGGCGGTCGGTGGTGACGCGTCGCGCCCCGGGGTCGATCGCGGTGATCGTCTCCTGCCGGAAGCGGACACCGGGTTTCACGAGGTGGCGGTACGGGAGGCGTACGGCGCCGGGAGCCTTGCGCCCGAACATCACGTCGAGCTTCGAGTAGCCGAAGGCGAACGCATCGTTCTTGTCGAGGAGCGTGACGTCGACCTGATCGCCGAGGGCCCCCGAGAGCATCGTGCTGAGCTCGAGGCCGCCGAACCCCGCGCCCAGCACCACCACGCTCGTCCTCAATGCCCACCTCCCGCCCGGAACTTCGCTCGCGGCTCGGGCGGAGGGCTCGGGACGATCATCCGCTGGCCGCGTCCAACAGGTGGATCGATTCGCGGTCCAGGTGCAGGGAGGCCGCTCGGACGAGCTGGGCCAGCTGGTCCAGGGAGGTGGCGCTCGCGATCGGCGCGGTGACGCTGGGTCGAGCCATCAGCCAGGCGAGCGCGACGGTGGCGGGGGGGACCTCGAGACGCTCCGCCACCTCGTCCAGCGCAGCGAGGATCCGGAGCCCGCGGTCCGTGAGTCGGGTACCTGCCCGCTCCCCACGCGGGCTCTTCCCGAGGTCTGCCTTGGAGCGGTACTTTCCTGTCAGGAAGCCCGACGCGAGCGAGGAGTAGGTCAGGACGCCCAGCTCCCGCGCGCGACAGACGGGCTCCAGGGCCGTCTCGTACTCCTCCCGGTCCATCAGGTTGTACCGCGGTTGGAGGCTCTCGTACCGGACGAATCCCCGTTCCGTGCTGCAGGCGAGGGCCTCCTGGAGCCGGTCCGCGTCGTAGTTCGAGGCGCCGATCGCCCGCACCTTCCCTTGCTCCACGAGCGAGGTGAACGCCCCGAGCGTCTCGGCCAGGGGGGTCTGTCGGTCGTCCTCGTGGGCCTGGTAGAGGTCGATGTACTCGGTTCCCAGCCGACGGAGCGACGCGTCGGCCGAGCGGGCGATGCGGTCCGGGGCGAGCCCTTTCCCCCCGGGCCCCATGTCCATCCCGACCTTCGTGGCGATCACCACGTCGCCTCGACGTCCGCTCTCCCGGAGCCAGCGTCCGAGGATCGTCTCCGATTCGCCACCGTGATGACCGGGAACCCAGATCGAGTACGTGTCGGCGGTGTCGATCAGGTTGAACCCCGCCGAAACGAACGCGTCGAGGAGGCGGAACCCCGTCCTCTCGTCGACCGTCCAGCCGAAAACGTTGCCGCCGAGGGCGAGGGGGGCGACGGAGAGACCGGAACGTCCGAGACGCCGCCGAGGAAGCGCGACCACTTCGCGGCCGAACCTAAAGCGGGCTTTAACCTGAGAGCAGAACGCGGCCAGGACCGGCGGGGGACCCGCCTCCTCCGCAGGGACGCCGCGGCTGGGAACCCGGTCGTGCTCGGTCCATTACGCAAGAGCGACGCCGATCCTGCCCGCGACGGACCATCCAGCGGACCCCACAACCTCCGCGCGACCGGCGTCGCCTAGGACGGGGGATGGGAGGTGCCTCTGTCGTATCTCACCTTCAGGCCCAAGATGATCACGGCCAGCACGAACGTCAGGGCGTTCGCCAGGATCACCGGCAACGAGCGGATGAGCAGGCCGTAGATCAACCAGACGAACATCCCGACCGCGAACATCAGGAACGTCGGGAGGGAGATGTCGCGGGCGTGCTTCAGCCGCCAGACGCGGATCACCTGGGGGACGAACGCGGCCGTCGTGAGGACCGCCGCGGCGGACCCGATGAGGGTGATCGACGAACCGGAGAGGGCCATCCGTCCCCCGCCGAGAACTGAGGCCGGATGAAGCTGTCGCCCCCGGCGATAGAAGGCGGCCCGCGGACCTGGCAGGATGACCAGACCGCGCCGGACCCCAGATCGTCCGCCGGACGGCTGGGCGAGTCGCGACCACGTCGGAGGCTCGCCGTCACTCCACGGTGGGGTCGGGGACGGGCCCAAGGGTCATACGCCGTGAGGCGCTGACGACCTGTGGCTCAAGGTCACAGCGGCACCGACCCTCGGCCCAGCGCCCCGCCTCACGGTGGGACCCTCGCCATCACCAACGCCAAGATCTACGCGTCGCCGGACGCGGCTGCCATCGAGCGCGGTACCGTGCTGGTTCGCGAGGGCCGCATCGAGGCCGTGGGCCCGGGGATCGCGGTTCCTCCCGGAGCCCTCGAGGTGAGCGCGAACCACGGTGCGGTCACCGCGGGCTTCTGGAACGCGCACGTCCATCTCACCGAGGGCAAATGGGCGGCTCCCCACCGGACGCCCGCCTCCGTGCTGGACCACCACCTCGCGGAGATGTTCACGAGCCGCGGTTTCACGACGGTCGTCGACGTCGGCTCGGATCCGCGCGTCACGATCCCCCTGCGACGGCGCGTCGCCGCGGGCGAGCTGGTCGGACCGGCGATCCTCACCTCCGGTCCGCCCCTGTACCCTCCGAAGGGCATTCCGTTCTACGTGAAGGACGCGGTCCCGTGGTACGTTCGCTGGTTCATGCCCCAGCCCGCGACGCCCGCGGCGGCCGTGAAGGCCGTGGAGCGTAACGTGAGGTGGGGGGCCGACCTGCTCAAGTTGTTCACCGGGTCGTACGTTGCGAAGGGCCGCGTCCTACCGATGCCCGAGCCGGTCGCCCGGGCCGCGGTGGAGGCCGCCCACGCCCACGGTCAGCTCGTCTACGCCCACCCGTCCAACCTTGAGGGGACCCGCGTGGCCGCTCAAAGCGGGGTCGACGTGCTGGCCCATGCCCCCGACGACACCGAAGGGGTCGACGACGCGCTGCTCCGGAACCTCGTCGATCGGCGCATGGTGATGATCCCCACGTTGAAGATGTTCGGGACGACGGTCACCTCCAGCGCGTCCTACCTCGAGCCGATCTACGCCCTGGTGCGACGGTTCCGTGAGCTGGGGGGCCGGCTGCTGTTCGGGACGGACGTCGGGTACATGACGGACTACTCCACCGAGGGGGAGTTCGCCGCGCTGGGCCGGTCCGGTCTGGACGCGACGGAGATCCTTCGGGCCCTGACCGTGGGGCCGAGCGAACGCTTCGGTGTGGCGAAGGACCACGGGACGGTCGCCGTCGGAAAACGGGCGGACCTGGTGGTGTTGGACGGCGATCCGTTCGAGGACCCCGGCGCGTTCGCGCGTGTTCGGCTCACCGTTCGCGCCGGTCGGGTGGTCTGGTCCCGCGCCTAGTCCGCGGGAGCCGTTGCGGCGGCCCCGGCGCCGGTCGAGCCCTACGCGGCTTCCTCCGGTCCCCGGGGGACCGGGCGCTCGCGATGGCCGGTGTAGAGCTGGCGCGGGCGGGCGATGCCCTGCTCGGGGTCGAGCAGCATCTCCTGCCAGTGGGCGAGCCAGCCGGCCATCCGCGGGATCGCGAACAGCACGGGGAAGATGTCCGTCGGGAACCCCATCGACTGGAGGATGATCCCGGAGTAGAAGTCGACGTTCGGATAGAGGCGGCGCTTGATGAAGTAGTCGTCCGAGAGGGCCGCCTTCTCGAGGGCGAGCGCCGTGTCGAGCAGCTTGTTCCGCCCGGTGACGGAGAAGACCGAATCGGCGACCTTCTTGATGATCCGCGCCCGCGGGTCGTAGGTCTTGTAGACCCGGTGACCGAAGCCGGTGATCCGCCGCTTGCCCGCCTTCACCTGACGGATCAGCTTCGGGATGTTGTCCTTCGAGCCGATCTCCTGGAGCATCCGCACGACCATCTCGTTCGCCCCGCCGTGGAGCGGGCCGTAGAGCGCCGCCGCCGCCGCGGCCGAGCAGACGTACGGGTCGGGCAGGGAGCTGCCGACCATCCGCATCGTGCTCGTGCTGCAGTTCTGCTCGTGGTCGGCGTGGAGCACGAACAGCGTGTCGAGCGCCTTGGTGAGGACCGGGTCGGGGTCGTAGTTGACCGTCCACGAGGGGCGGAACATCATCCAGAGGAAGTTCGCCGGGTACGACAGCTCGTTGTTCGGGTAGATGTACGGCATCCCGGTCGAGTGGCGGTACGCGAACGCCGCGATCGTGGGGATCTTCGCCACCAGGCGGTGGATCTGGCGTTGGCGGATCGTCGCGTCATGGATCTGCTTCGCCTCAGGATAGAACGTCGAGAGCGCCGCGAGGGTGCTCACGAGCATCCCCATCGGGTGGGCGTCGTGGTGGAACCCGTCCATGAACGTCTTGACGTTCTCGTGGACCATCGTGTGGAACGTGATGTCGTGGAGCCAGCTCTCGAGCTCCGCCTTCCCGGGGAGCCGCCCGTGGATGAGCAGGTAGGCCACCTCGAGGTGGGTCTTCCTCTCGGCGAGCTCCTCGATCGGGTAGCCCCGATACCGCAGGATCCCGGCCTCGCCGTCGACGAACGTGATCGAGCTCCGGCACGCGGCGGTGTTCTGGAACCCGGGGTCGTAGCTCAGCAGCCCTAGGTCGGTCTCGGCGACCTTCACCGGTCGAAGGTCGGTCGCGCGGACGGCCCCGAGCTCGACGGGGATCTCGTACTCCCGCGCCGTGCGGTTGTCCCGAACGGTCAACGAGCTCTTTCGACCCGGCTTCTTCTCCGGTGCTTGAGCGAGCTTGGTCCTAGGCGGCACGGCATCCCCTCGTCCCCTGCGTGAGCCGTGGGAGCTCTTGAAGCCGTGAGCCCCCGGTCGTCAGCTCCGGTCCCGGACCCTCGGGCGGCGTGCGGGGAGCGCTCCCACGCGACGGGGCCCGCGTCCGGTGCCGGCGCTGGAGGACGGCCGGCCCCTACGCCTTCTTCTCCTCGTCGGAGCCCTTGAACCCTTTCTTGGCGCCCGAGGCTAGCCCCTTGACGCCGCCCATGATGCCTCGTCCGACCTTGCCGGCGACCTCGCCGGTCTTCTCGGCGACGTGGACCGTTTCCGCCTCCGCCCGCTGGCCGAGGCCGACCGTCCTACCGCACGCCGGGCAGCTCTTGGCACCCTCCGTCAGCTCCTTCCCGCAACCCTCGCACCGCATGGCAAGCCCCTCCTACCTACCGACCAGGACCTAGTTGATGTTTCACAGAGCCGCTACCCACGGGGATCCATCGCCCCCGCGGGGCGCCGTCACGCCGACGGGCCCCGTTCCTGGTCGACGCCCTGAAGGAACGTCCCGACGACCGAAGTGAACCGCTCCCGCTCCTCCCAGAACGGGACGTGGGCGCTCTCCGCGAACGTCACCCCTCGCGCTCCGGGGATCCCCTGGCGGATCTGCTCCGCGACCCGCGGGGTCACCTCGTCGTAGCGGCCCCCCAGGACCAGGGTCGGGACGTGGATACGATGGAGCTGCGGCGCGAGGTCGACGTCGCGTATCGTGCCGGTGATCGTGAACTCGCTCGGCCCGTTCATCAGCGGGTAGACCGGGTGCGACGCGGCCAGCTCGAGCGACCGGGTGAGCTCCGGCGGCCAGGGCTCGAGGCGGCAGACGTGCCGCCGATAGAACTCCATCGCGGCCGCAGCGTACTCCGGACCGCCTGTCGTCCCGGCCGCCTCGCAGCGGTCCAGCGTCGCTCGGACCTTCTGCGGCAGCTCCGCGCGCAGCCGGTCCATCTCCTCGCGGGCGAGGGGGACGCTCGCGAGGCCCCCGACGGTGGTCAGACTGCGGAGCTGGTCCTGATGCTCCAGCGTGTAGGCGAGGGCGAGCAACCCCCCGTAGCTCGACCCGAGCAGGTGCACCCGGCCGAGGTCGAGGCCCCGTCGGACCTCCTCGGTCTCCAGCACGTGATGCTCGAGGGTGAAGAGGGCGTGGTCGTCCGGCACGTCGGAGCGACCGCAGCCGAGCTGGTCGAAGAGGACCACACGGTAGCCGTACCGGGTCAGGTCCGCGAGCGGGACCAGGTAGTCGTGGCTTGCCCCGGGTCCGCCGTGAAGTCCCAACACCGTCGGCCGGCCTGCGGCCTCCCCGAACGACCGGTAGAACAGTCGATGACCCTGCACGGGCACGAACCCCGACCGACCCTGGTCCACGGAGGCTCACCGCCCGGGTCGAACCCGCCGTGGGCCATAAGGCGGCGGTCGCCCCACGACGGGCAACGAGCGGCCCGCCCCTCCGGCGTCTCGCGCCCCCGCCCGCAGGATGCTCGGACGACAGGACGCTGCCCGCCGCGAGGGACCCGGATCGGGGGTGGGTCTACCTCCCTCCGCCAGGGTTGGAGACCCGGCCCTGGGAGGGGCGGTCAGTCCCCGTCGTAATCGATGTCCCCGAGGGCCGGGGCGCCGTCGTACTGGAGGAGCTCCACGATCTGCTTGTTGGCGTTCGTCACCGTCTGGGAGAACGGGGCGTACCCCAGCGGCGTCCCGTAGTTCTGCCCGGCGACGGACATCCAGAACAGGTAGGCGGCGAGCCACTGGGCGACGTTCAGCTTCAGGGCCCCGTCGTACGCCTTTCCGAGGTCCGTGTAGACGATGCCGTACGTGAACGTCGTGATCGGGTAGGACGTGTTGCCGGGCTCGTTCAGGAGGGAGACGCCCCACCAGCTCTGGTTCCCGAGGGGGAGCGCGGCCGTGTAG
Source organism: Thermoplasmata archaeon (assembly GCA_035624925.1). GTDB lineage: Archaea > Thermoplasmatota > Thermoplasmata > Lutacidiplasmatales > UBA184 > Lutacidiplasma. The sequence continues at coordinate 2,371 of DASPQN010000007.1, read as the reverse complement.
GCCGACGCGGCGGCGAAGATGCTGCTCGCCGACGGGCCGACGAAGCGCCCCGCGGGGTTGTTGACCTGCGCACAGGTCAGGTTCGCCGCCAACGCGGGTCCGAGCCCGAGGTAGGCGATGCCCCCGGTCGTCCCCTCGAGGAGGGAAGCCACGGCGGCGTCCCCGTTCGCAGCGAGCCCCCGGGGCCAGGCCACGGTGGACCCCTGGCCGACCTCGGACGCCCACGTCGCGTTGACGGCGGAGAGGTAGCCGGTGAAGACGAAGTTCGTGCTGCTCCCGGCGGCCCCGTGGATCACGGTGATGGGCGTCGACGCGGGCAGCGCGACCCCGGGGTTGGCCGTCGCGATCGCGGCGTCGTTCCACGTGGTGATCGAGCCCAGGTAGATCGCCGCCAGGATCGCCCCCGTCAGGTTGAGGCCCGCGCCCACCCCGGGGAGGTGGTACGCGACGGCCACCCCGCTCACGGCGAGGGGAAGCGTCACGGTAGGGAAGGGAAGGGCCGCTGCGGCCGAGGGGCTCAGCGGCTCCTCGGTCGCCACGAACTCCGTCCCGCCCGCGCTCAGCTCCGCCAGCCCGGATGTGGAGTTCGAGGCGTCGTAGGCCGGCTGGACGACGACGCAGCCCTGCGCGCGGCTGGCGGCCGCACCGGCGTAGGCGCTGACCCACTTCTGCATCAACGGCGCGAGGAACGTCGAGCCCGAGCCGTTGAGGGAGATGGTCGGGGGGCACTGGGGGCCCAGGGAGCCCAGGACCGACCGCGGCGATCGCGAGAACCCGTCGGTCAGCCAGGCGAGCCCGCCCAGGACGACGACGACCGCGGCGATGACGGCGGCGACCTGCAGGCGGCGCCGGTGACGCCGGTCCGCGAGCTCGAGCTCCCCGTAGCCCGGGTCGGGGACCTCCGACGCGGACGGCCCCGCGGAACTGCCCATCGACAGCTTCCCACGACGGTGCGGACCGAGGAGGAACCCTCCCTGATAGGAACTCTCTGGACGGGGGGATAAACCTGCTCGTCAACCCTGGGGGTGCGAGGTCGAGCCCGCGGTCCGCCGCCCTGGGGGGACCGGCGCCGGTCCGGTCGGACGGGCGAGGTCAGGCGTTGGCGGACCGGACGACGTCGAGGTACGCGCGCTCCAGGGCCGGCGTGGAGGGCGAGAACAGCCCCACCGGGCCGATCCGCCGAGCCGCGTCCAGGATCCGTGCCCGGGCGTCGTCGGAGCCGTCGAAGGTGATACGGAACCGGCGGTCGGAGAGCGGGACGACCGATTCGATGCCGGGCCCCAAGGAGTCGAGCGAGGGCGGCGGCGTCGGGCGAAGGAACTCGAGGTCGACCTGCCGGACGCGCACCCGAGCGGAGACGTTCGCGAGCGAATCCTGCAGGATCATCCGGCCCCGGTCGAGGAAGACGAGGTCGTCACAGACCTCCGCGACGTCCGCGACCTGGTGGGAGACCAGCAGGATGAGGTGGTCCTGCTTGAGCCGCGTGAGGAGGGCGCGGACGAGGATCCGCTCGGCGGGGTCGAGGCCGCTCGTCGGCTCGTCCAGGAGGAGGACCGACGGGTCCCCGATCATCGCCGCGGCGAGCACGACCCGCTGGCGCTGGCCCTTCGAGAGGCCCCCGCACCGTCGCTCGAGGCGGGGCAACAGCAGCTCCTGGTGCAGTCGGGCGATCTCCGCATCGACCCCTTCGGAGGTGAGCCCCCGGATCCGGCCCACGGTGCTGAGCGCCTCCCGCACCGACTGCGTCGGGTACGGCTCCGGCGTCTCGATCACGGCCCCGACGTCCGCGAGGGCGTCGCGACGGTTGAACCGGGCCTCGCGGCCGTTCAGGATCGCCCGGCCCCGGGTCGGGTTCAACAGCCCCACGAGCAGCTTGAGGGTCGTCGACTTGCCCGCGCCGTTGGGACCGAGGTAGCCGACGGCGCGCGGTCCTTCGTAGCGGAAAGAGACATTGTCGAGCGACGGCGTGGCTCGATGGAACGACTTGGTCAGGTGCACGGCTTCGATGGACGGCATGGACTATCCTGTGGACTCCTTGCGACCGTAGAGGTACAGGCTGACGGCGAGGAAGATCGCGAGGTAGGCAAGCGCGATCGCCATCCCCTCTACGCGCCCGGCGTAGAAGACGGTGCTGACCTGCCCCGAGCCAAGGGGCTGGCTCGTCTTGTGGACGAAGTCGGTGTCCAGCGCGACGGTCAGCGCGTTCCCGGCGTAGAGCAGCGACCACCAGGGCTCATAGTTCGCGAGCTCGACCGTGCTCTGGATCGCGCTGAACCCGACGTAGAGCGCGAGGACCGTGGTGAGCACGCCGGCGGCCGGCGAGCGGATGAAGGCGCTGATGCAGAAGGCGACACTCAGGCAGGCCAGGGTG
>DASPQN010000006.1:0-3148 GCA_035624925.1 Thermoplasmata archaeon | reverse complement strand
TTTCCGAAGGTTTAATGTCGGAGACCCGCTCGGCTCGCCTATGCCCCTCTACCTCGACGAGCACCGCAACATGAAAGGCGTGACCGCCGCCGCCGTCGCCGAAGCCCACGCGAAGGACCTGAAGGTCCAGGGGAAGCACGGCGTCCACTACCGAAGCTACTGGGTCGACGAGAAGAAGGGGACCATCTTCTGCCTGGTGGACGCTCCGAACGCCGAGGCCGCCGCGCGGGTGCACAAGGAGGCCCACGGCCTCGTCGCCGACGAGATCCACGAGGTCACGCAGGGCTAGATCGCCTCCGGGAAGCCGGGGCCCACCGGCCGGCGGCCGGCGCTGCGCCGGCTCAGGTCGGGCCGACGGGGGCCTCCAGCTGCGGGGCCCTGAGGTAGTACCCGAAGGTCCGGTCCGCGGTGATGTGCCCTGCCCAGCCGAGGAGCGGCCAGACGATCGTCCCGGCGAGCGCGCTCCAGGCCACAAAGACCGCGCCCCACACCAACAGGCTGTGCGTGGCGTTGTAGACCGTCGGACCCCACGACGGCCACTCCCGCGCGCCGCGGGACGCGAATCCGATCGGGACGAAGGCGACCAGGTCGGGCCAGACCATCCAAAAGACCGCGAGGCCGATGTCGACGGCGGGGAAGTCGTGAAGGATCGCGAGGCGCCAGACGAACAGGACCACGACGATCGCCACCGTGGCCGCCGCGTACTCCGCCCGGTACGGCCACGTGTCGAGCCTCAGGAACCCGGGACCCCAGGGCGGGGCGGGGGGAGCTCGGCTCGAGGCCACGCCGGGTCAGGGTCGTGCCGGTTCAAGACACCGCGCACCGAGGGCAGCTTGCGCGGGGCCTTCCGGGGCCCGAGCGGCGCATCGTCCGGTCCGTGACACCCTCGCTACCGGCGGGGGTGCCGGCGGCACGCCCTGGGGTCCGACGGGCCCGGGCGACGGACGCCCTAGGCGACGGTGGTGTAGTCGACCTTGACGGTCACGGTCCCGTGCGGGGCGACGACGGTGAGCGTCCCCGCCGCGGGGTGCGGATGGAGCGCGCTGAGGTTCCAGAACGCGTAGGCGAACGTGCCGTTCGTCAGGACGACCGTGAGCGAGCTCCCCGTCGTCGTGAGGCTCCCGTTCGCGAAGCCCGTGAGGTTGACCCCCCACGTCGTTCCGGCGTGGAGGCCGACCTCGTGGAAGACCACGCGCTCGGAGAGCAGCTTGAACGCGATCAGCTTCGTGACGCTGTGGGTCGAGATCCCGACCGAGCCGTGCCCCGGCGCGGCGCGGTAGTCGCTCGGCTTCGACGTGAGCTGGAACCTCCAGTGGTCCTTGACGACCGTGAAGTGGAGCGCGTGCCCGAAGGCGGTCGCCGCGCCGTCCGCTATGGTCACGGAGTTCGAGCCGGTGTCCACCACGTAGAGGTAGGCGTTGGCGCTGTCGAACGCCACCGCCTGGGGTTCGACGCCCACCGGCAGGGACCCCAGGGATCGGTCGGTCGTCCCGTTCACGACCGTCACGTTGTTCGAGCCGTTGTCGACGACGTAGAGGTAGCCGTTGGCGCTATCGAACGCCGCCCCGAACGGCTGGTTGCCGACCGGGACCGAGCCGACCACCAGGTCGGTGGCGCCGTTGATCACCGTGAGGTTGCTCGAGTTCGAGTTGGCCACATAGAGGTCGCCGTTCGCCCCGTCGAACGCCACGCCCTGCGGGACGCTCCCCACGGGGACCGCGCCGACGATCGTGTCGGTCGCCCCGTTGATGACCGTCACGTTGTCCGCGGCGGAGTTCGCGACGTACACGTAGCCGTTCAGGCTGTCGAAGACGACGCCCGCCGGGCTGGAGGCGTCGGGCAGGGTGCGCACGAGGACGGCGTCGGAGCCGTTGACCACGGCCACGCCGGACGACATCGTGACGTACACGAACCCGTTGGTGCTGTCGAACGCCGCGGCGACCCCCGCGTTCGGGAGGTGGACCGTGGTCACGATGAGGTCGTCCGCCCCGTTGACCACGGAGACCCGGTGGTGGCTGCCGGTGTTCGCGACGAACAGGTAGCCGTTCCAGCTGTCGAACGCGAGCCCGCCCAGCTTGGCCCCCAGGGCGATCGTGTCGACCGCCCGGCCGCTGGTCGCGTTGATCACGGAGAGATCGCTCGACGCGGAGTTGGTGACGTAGACGTTGCCCGTGAGCGGATCGACCGCCGCTCCCAGCGGGGCGGTACCGACCGGGATCGTTCCGCGCACCGCCCCCGCGCCGAGGTAGGCGTTCTCGCCGACGAGGCTGCTCGTCAACGCCTGGAGGGGAGGGCCTCCGTGCGCGAGCGAGGTCTGGATCCCGAGACCCCACACGCTGCCGTTGGGCAGCCCGGTCTCGTTGAAGGTAAGGGTCTCGAGCGGACCGAAGGCGACCGTCATCACGACGTTCGTCGAGATGTTCGCGACGGAGATCCCGGGCTGGTTGGGGCCCGTGACCTTGGAGACGCCGTACCCCGCGGGAGCCCCGATCGCGTAGGGGAGGGGTCCGACGGGCTCCTCGAACACCATGTAGTTCGCGGTCGTGCTCTGCAGCTCCGTTTCGAGCACATGGTCCGTTGAGCCGTTGACGACGGTGACGTTGTTGGACCCCGAATCGACGACGAACAGGTGGCCGTTCCCGGTCTCGAGGGCGAGCCCCTGGGGCGCGAGCCCCACGGCGATCATGCCGACCAGCAGGTCGGTCGCGCCGTCGATCACCGAGACGTTGTCCGTGCTCGGGACCGTCACGTAGACGTTCCCGTTCGCCGCGTCGACGAGGTCTCCCATGGGGGGCGCCCCGATCGGGACCGACGTGACGGCGTGGTCGGTGGCCCCGTTCAGGACGGAGACGTTGTGCGAGTTGAAGTTCGTGATGTAGAGGTAGCCGTTCGCCCCGTCGAAGGCGATGCTCTCGGGATGTCCGCCGACGTGGACCGCCCCGACCCGAACGTTCGTCGTCCCGTTGATGACGGTGACGTTGTTCGACAGGGTATTCGCGACATAGACGTACCCGTTGGTGCTGTCGACCGCGATCCCGTCCGGGCTCGAGCCGGTGCGGATCGAGGGAACGACCACGGCGTTCGTCGCCCCGTTGATCACCGTCACGTTGTTCGTGCCGTTGAGCGAGACGTAGACGTCCCCGTTGGC
>DASPQN010000005.1:0-7208 GCA_035624925.1 Thermoplasmata archaeon | reverse complement strand
CCGGTGCCCGTCGCGCTCGCCCTCCTCACGTTCGTCTTCGTCGTCACGTCGGTCGGCGAGCTCCCGGGCGGGGAGCTCACCCCGACGGCCTACGCCCCGAGCGCGCTCAGCGCGACGCTCTTCTCGAGCGACGGCGCCTGGGTCCTCCTCCTCGGGGTGATCATGCTGACGAGCGTCAGCGGGGCGATCTACCTCGTCCGGGAGGGGCGCGGGTGAGCGGGCTCAGCGAGGTCGGGTTCGTCGCGCTCTCGAGCGCGCTGCTCGCCGTGGGGCTGTTCGGGATCCTCACCCGCCGGAACTTCATCCTCCTCCTGGTCGCGATCGAGATCGCGATGAACGCCGCCATCCTCAACTTCGTCTACTTCGCCGCGTTCGCGCCGACGACGCCCGGGGGGCTCTCGGGCCAGGCGATCGCCGTCGTGCTCGTCGGGTTCGCGGCGACGGAGGTCGCGGTCGGGCTCGCCATCGTCCTCGCCCTCAACCGCGCGAAGGGCACGATCAACGTCGCCGAGGCGACCGAGCTGAGGCTGTAGGGGGGACGTCGGGACGACCCTCTTCGCCGGTCTCTTCGCCTGGGCCTTCCTCGTCCCGCTGACCTACGTCGTCGCCTTCGTGCTCGTCGGGCTGGCGGGCTCCCGCCTCGCGCGTCTCGAGTGGGGGGGCTGGCTCGCCGTCGGCGCCTCCGGGGTCGCGATGGTCCTCGGGACGCTGATCGGGGTCGGCGAGGCGATCTCCCCGAACAGCACGACGAACCGCCAGGTCCTCTGGTTCCATCTCCCCCCGGCCGGCCCGTTCCCCAACGGGTTCTCGCTGGTCATGGGAACGCTGGTCGACCCGCTCTCGGGACTGATGCTGATCGTCGTGACGGTCGTCGGGTTCCTCGTCCTCCTCTACTCGATCGGCTACATGCACCAGGACCGCGGCCTCCCGCGGTACTACGCCGAGCTGATGCTCTTCCTCGCGTCGATGAGCGCGCTCGTCCTCGCGAACAACCTCCTCGAGTTCTTCCTGTTCTGGGAGCTCGTCGGGCTCTGCTCGTACTTCCTCATCGGGTTCTACTACGAGAAGCCGAGCGCGGCGAGCGCCGCGAAGGAGGCGTTCCTCGTCACCCGGATCGGCGACGTGATGTTCCTCCTCGGGATCTTCATCCTGTTCGACCTGTACGCGGGCGCCGGCCCCGCCGGCCTCGGCGGGTGGGCGGCGAACGGGTTCGTCTTCGTCCACAACGGGACCCCGTTCCTCGCGGGGTCGATGGTGAACTCGACCCTCGCGACGGTCGCCGGGATCATGATCCTCGGCGGCGCGGCCGGCAAGAGCGCGCAGTTCCCGCTCCATGTCTGGCTGCCGGACGCGATGGAGGGCCCAACGACCGTCTCCGCGCTCATCCACGCCGCGACGATGGTCGCCGCGGGGGTCTACCTCCTCGCCATCACCAGCGTCTTCCTCGGGTTCACGTCGTTCGACGACCTCCTCATCGTCGCGATCGGCGGCTTCACGGCGTTCTTCGCCGCGACGATGGCGGTCGTCCACCCGGACATCAAGCGGGTGATCGCCTACTCGACCATCAGCCAGCTCGGCTACATGGTCCTCGCGATCGGCGCGGGGTTCACGTCGGTCGGGCTGTTCCACCTGTTCACCCACGCGTTCTTCAAGGCCCTCCTCTTCCTCGCCGCGGGCGCCGTCATCCACGCGGTCGGGACGCAGGACCTGTTCAAGATGGGCGGGCTGCGGCGGACGATGCCGCTGACCGCCGCGGCGTTCGCGGTCGGGGGGCTCGCCCTCGCCGGGGTCCCCCCGTTCGCCGGCTTCTGGAGCAAGGACGACATCCTGGGCTCGGTCTACTCCGTCCTGGGGGCGCACCCGGACTACTGGCCGTTCTTCGCCCTCGCGTTCGCGGGGGTCTTCCTCACCGCCTACTACATCTTCCGCGCCTGGTTCCTCGCCTTCTCCGGCGAGCACCCGCGCGACCCGACGCTCGGCCACGGCCACGAGCCTCCGTGGACGATGCGGGCGCCGCTGGTCGTCCTCTCCGCCCTCGCGGTCGTCGCGGGCGTGCTCGCGTTCGTGCCGGGGCTCGCGAACCTCCTCACGGGGGGCCTCGTCCACGGCGTCGGGGTCCCGCCGACGTACGGCACGACCGAGATCGTCCTCTCCGCGCTGAGCGTCGCGCTCGCGGGGGGCGGGATCCTCCTCGCGTGGACCCTGTGGGGGAACGGCCGCGTCTTCGAGCTCGCCTCGACCAGCCCGGCCCAGGCCGGCCGGAAGGTCCTCCTCCAGCGGTACTACCTGAAGGCCGCCTACGACTGGGTCGGCGCGAAGGGGGTCTACACCCTCGCGCGGGCGTCCGACTTCGTGGACCGCTACGTGATCGACGGGACGGTCCACGGGGTCGAGCGCGCCTTCGCTGCCGCCTCGGACCGGCTGCGCCGCCTGCAGACCGGGTTCGTCAGCGACTACGCCTCGTACGTCGTCGCCGGCCTGATCGTCGTCTTCGCGATCCTCCTCGTCGTCGCGCCGTTCGTCCTCGACCGGATCGGAGGCGGGTAGATGCTGCCGTTGATCTCGATCGTGCTCGCGAGCCTCGCCGCCGGAACGGTCCTCACGTTCCTGGCCGGGGCTCGCGCCCGCTGGGTCGCCCTCGCGACCAGCGCGGTGTTCCTGGGCGAGGTCGCCCTCCTGTTCGTCGACTACAGCGGCTGGCCCGGCTACGCCGGGACCCCCCTCGTCCCCGGGTTCGCCGAGGAAGAGACCCACGCCTGGATCCACCTGTCCTGGCTGCAGGTGAACTACACGGTCGGGGTCGACGGGATCGCGCTCGCCCTGATCCTCCTCACCGCGGTCCTCCAGGTCGCCACGGTCGTCTACTCCTGGGAGGAGCGCCGACGCCCCGGCGCGTACTTCGGCCTCGTCCTCTTGACCTGCCTCGGCTCGTTCGGGGTCTTCGTCGCGCTGGACGTCCTGCTGTTCTTCCTCTTCTGGGAGGCCGTCCTCGTCCCGATGTTCTTCCTCATCGGGCTCTGGGGCGGCCCGCGTCGGCGGTATGCCGCCCTGAAGTTCTTCGTCTACACCCACGTCGCGTCGATCGTCATGCTCGTGGGGCTGCTTGCGACCGTCTTCTACTCGGGGTCGACCTCCCTCGACTTCGCCTCGGTGGACGCGAGCGCCCGTACCCTCTCGTCGGTCGACCAGTCGTTCCTGTTCCTCGCGCTGTTCTTCGGTTTCGGGGTGAAGTTCCCCATCGTCCCGTTCCACACATGGCTACCGGACGCCCACGTCGAGGCGCCGACCGGGGGCTCGGTCCTCCTCGCGGGCCTCCTCCTCAAGCTCGGCGGCTACGGGCTGATCCGCTGGGCGGTCGAGGTGCTGCCGACGGGCTTCGCGAACGACCGGCCGATCCTGTTCGTCGTGGCGTTCGTCTCGATCGTCTGGGGGTCGATCGTCTCGCTGGCGCAACGGGACCTCAAGCGGTTGGTCGCGTTCTCGTCGATCAACCACATGGGGATCGTGCTCCTCGCGATCGCCCTGAACTCGTCGCTCGGTCTCCTCGCGGCGGTGCTCCTGATGTTCGCCCACGGGATCGTGAGCGCCCTCCTGTTCATGACCGCCGGCTCGGTGCACCACACGTTCGGCACGCGCGACATCGCCGGGCTCGGCGGGATCACGCCGACGACGCCCGCCCTGTCGACGATGCTCATGGCGGGCTCGCTCGCGTCGCTCGGGCTCCCGGCGCTCATCGGCTTCCCGGCGGAGTTCGCGGCCCTGCTCGCGACGTGGTACGGCCTCGGCTACTGGGTCCTGATCCCCCTCGGGATCCTCGTGGTCACCGCGGCGTTCTACCTCTGGATGATGCAGCGGGTCCTCTTCGGGCCGCCCCGCGGCGTCCCGGTCGGAGCGCACGACGTCCCGTGGTTCGAGAAGCTCAGCATGGGCATGCTCGTCGCCCTCACCGTCCTTTTCGGCATCCTCCCGGGGCTCCTCGTGAACGTCATCACGAGCTCTCCGGTCCACGGGTTCCCGGGGCCGTGAGCGGGGTCGGGGGGGCGGTCGGTCGATGAGCGACATCCTCGGGACCGCCACGACGTTCGCCCCCGAGCTCGTCGTGCTCGCGAGCGCGCTCCTCGTCTTCCTCCTGGACGTCGTCGGGGTCCGCCGCCTCGAGGCCGTCGGGGCGGTCCACGTCACGGGGAGCTCGATCGCCCTGCTCCTCGTCCTCGCCGACCTCGGCTTCGCCCCGCTCGCGTTCCTGCGGACGGTCGGCGCCGGGGCGATCGACGTCGCCCCGGCCGCGGGGAGCGCTCCGCTCTACGTCGTCAGCTCGTTCGGCCTCGTCTTCCAGGCGGTGTTCCTCACCGCGTCGCTCCTGGTCGGCCTCGCCTCGATGAGCCGGGACTCGCGCGAGGCCGGCGCGCCGATCTTCTTCGGGCTCCTCTCGCTCGCCACCTTAGGGATGCTGTTCGTCGCGCTCGCCTCCGACCTCATCTTCCTCCTGCTGGCCGTCGAGGTCACGAGCATCGCGACGTACCTCCTCGTCGGCTACACGCGCCGGGGGATCCGCCCCCTGGAGGCGGCGATGAAGTTCTACGTCATCGGCGCGGTCAGCTCGACCCTCGGGTTCTTCGGGGTCTCCCTCCTCTACGGCGCCTACGGGACGACGAACCTGTTCCTCATCGGCGCCGTTGCCGGGACGGTCGGCTACCCCGTCCTCGCGCTCCTCGGCTACGGGTTCCTGGTCGCCGGCCTCGCCTTCAAGACGACCCTCGTCCCGTTCCACGCCTGGGCGGTCGACGTCTACGACGGCGCCCCGACCGACGTGAGCGCCTTCCTCGCCGGCGGCTCGAAGAAGGTCGGCGTCTTCGCGTTCTTCCTCGTGTTCCTCGGCCCGGTCCTGTTCGTCCATCCCGGAGCGCCCGGCAACCCGTTCTCGGGAGGACCGTTCGCGATCGGTCCGATCGTCCAGGTGATGCTGGGCGCCGTCGCGGTGCTGACGATGACGGTCGGGAACGTCCTCGCCCTGCTCCAGCGGGAGATGAAGCGCCTGCTCGCCTACTCGTCCATCAGCCAGGCCGGCTACATGCTCCTCGGGATCGCGGTCGGCACGGGCCCGGCGCTCGCCGGCGCGACGTTCCAGGTCTTCGCCCACGTCCTGATGAAGGGCGGGGCGTTCCTCGTGGTCGCCGGGGTCGCCGGCCTGGGGGTCGGGCCCCTGGTCGACGACTGGCGGGGGCTCAGCCAGAAGCGGCCGCTCACCTCGGCGGCGTTCGCCCTGATGCTCCTGTCGCTCGCCGGGGTCCCGCTCACCGTCGGGTTCGTCTCGAAGTTCGTCCTGTTCAGCGCGGCGGTCGACGCGAGGGGGTACTTCGTCTGGCTCGCGGTCGCCGGCCTGCTCAACAGCGCGCTGTCGGTCTTCTACTACGCGCGGGTCCTCAAGACCGTCTACTTCGAGGCGCCCGAGCCGGCCCCCGGCCCCACCGGCGCGGTCGTCGGCGGCGCCGGCCCGCCCGCGCTGCCGTGCGGCGGGCTCGGCTACGGCCGGGCGGTGGCGATCGCGATCGCGACGGTCGCGATCGTGGCGCTCGGCGTCTACCCCCAGCCGATCCTCGGCCCGATCCAGGCCGCCGCGTCGCACTTCGTTGCGCTCGGGGCCTAGGATGGGTGAGCGGTTCGACGTGGTCGTCGTCGGGGCGGGCCCGGCCGGGTCCTCGGCCGCGAGGGCGGCCGCCGAGGGCGGCGCCCGAACCCTGCTGGTCGACCACCGGGTCGAGATCGGCCAACCGGTCCAGTGCGGGGAGTTCGTCCCGTCGCCCGCCGAGCTGACCGACCTGTTCGGCCACGCCGAGCTCGTCGCGGAGGCGTACGACATCCCGCCGTCGACCGTGCTCCGCGAGACCCGGCGGTGCGCCTGCGTCAGCCCCTACGGCCGCCGGTACGCCTTCGCGCTGGGTGGCGCGACGGTCTCGCGTCGCGCGTTCGACAAGGCGTTGGCGCTCCGCGCCGAGGGCGCCGGGGCCGAGCTCCGCTACCCGCTCGGGGTCACGCGGGTCCGCGACCGCGAGGTCCGCTGCGCCGACGGCTCGGCCGTGGAGGCCGAGGTGATCGTCGGGGCCGATGGACCGGCGTCGACGGTCGGGGCGTCCGTTGGCTTCCGCCCGGACCGGACCATGTACCGGATGATCACCGCCACCGCGGACGGGCCGGTGGGGGAGACGATCGAGCTCTACTTTGGCCGGGAGGCCCCCCACGGCTACGCCTGGTTGTTCCCCCGGGCGAACGACCTGAACGTCGGCCTCGGGGTACCGGAACTCCCCCCCGGGGCGACCCTGCCGGGGCTCCTCGACCGGTTCCTGTCGAGGGCCGCGGTCGGCCCGGCGCGGGAACGGACCGCCTGGTGGGTCCCGATCGGGCCGCCTCCCCCGAGCCTGGTCGTCGGCCGCACGCTCTTCGCGGGGGACGCCGCGAACCTCGTCATGGCGACGAACGGTGGCGGGATCCCCACGGCGATCCTGAGCGGCCACCTCGCCGGGCGCTGCGCGGCGCGCACGGTCCGGGGGGACGCGGGCCCGGCCGAGTATGACCGCGCCTGGCGCGAAGCGCTCGCCGGCCCGCTCGAGCGGGCGGCCCGGATCCAGCGGTTCAGCGGCCGCGTCGCCGGCTCGGACGCCCTCCTCGCGCTGGGGATGCGATATATTGGGGTCCGTGGTCTTGACGCGATGATGAGGCTGCGCTGGCCCCCGCGGCTCGGGGGTGCGTCGTGACGAGCCCGGCGACCGACGCGATCGAGCCGTCGCTGGAGAGCCTCGTCGCCCGGACGTTCGGCCAGGGCGCGGTCGCGGAGCTCGCCGCGCTGCTCCCGGAGCTCGCCCGCGACCTCGAGGCGATCGACTGGCGCCTCCAGGAGGTCCTGGGGTCGTCGTTCGCCCGCCTCTCCGAGGCGGCGCGCTACGCCTGCTCGACCGGCGGGAAGCGGGTCCGCCCGCTCCTGATGGCGGTCGCCGGCCGCGCGCTGGGGGCCGAGTCGACCGGGCCGATCGTCTCGCTCGCCGCCGCCTTCCAGCTGATCCACACCGCGACGCTCGTCCACGACGATGTCATCGACCACGCCGAGACCCGCCGCGGTCGGCCCTCCATGCCGCGGGCCTTCGGGGTGCCGCTCGCGATCGTGGGCGGCGACTACCTCTTCGTCCGGGCGTTCGAGCTCGCCGCCGAGTACC
>DASPQN010000004.1:0-3114 GCA_035624925.1 Thermoplasmata archaeon | reverse complement strand
GGCCGTCCGGAGGGATCGCGTTCTTCGCCCGCCGCGGGCCGGCCGCGTTCGGCCATCTGCATACCGCCGCGGGCCGGGAGGCGGCCGGTCGACTCGCGACGGCCCTGCTGGACGGGCTGCCGCCCGACGTCCTGTCGCTCGACCTCGGGTTCTCCGGGCTCGCGATCGAGGTCGAGAGACGGCTCGTCGTCGACCTCGCCCGGGCGCCGGGCTCGACGGTGATCGAACGGCAGGCGATGGAGCGCGCGCTCTCGCCCGCCGACGGCCGCCTGGCGCCGGAACCGCCCGCCGGGGTCGACCGGGTCCCGCTCGGCGCGGTGACCGTGGACGCGCTCGTCGAGCTCGACGTGGCCGCGTTCCGGGGCTCGGTCGACGCGCTCCTGCTCGGCAACGAACCTGACTCTAGCCGACGGTCGTTGGAGGCCCTCCTCGACGGCCGGCTGGGCCTGTTCGTCGGCGAGGCGTCGGCGGCGCTCATCGAGTCCGCACCGACCCGGCTGGTGGGCGCGGTCCTCAGCGCGGAGCGCTCGTCCCACCGCGCCATCGTCCTCGCCCTGATGGTCGACCCCGAACGACGGCGCCGGGGTCTCGGACGCTTCCTCCTGGGCTGGACCCTGCGGGCCCTCTTCGCGCTGGGGTACGAGAGCGTTCGGCTCTGGGTCTCCCTGCGCAACGTCGCGGCGGTCGAGCTCTACCGGAGCTTCGGCTTCCGCACGGTCCTGGAGGCGACGATCTACCGCTGGGACCGACCGACCTCGTCCGCGCAGCCGCAGGCCTCGCGGTAGGGGCAGTCGCTCACCATCCACGCCGGGCAGCTCGGAAGCTCCGCCGGGGCGGCCCGCGCGAGCGCCCCCTCGAACGCGGTCCGCCGGGCGGTCCAGACGCGGGAGTACGGCGCCGTCCCCTCCGGGAGGTCGAGACGGAACACCTGGACGAGCGGTTCCCCCGGGGCGACCGACTCGTGGCCGATGACGAGGGTCGCCGTGGGTACCCCGGTCAGCGCGCAGCGGAACCCCAGCTCGACGACGTACTGCGGGAACCTCGTGCGCAGGTCGGCGACCGTCAGCCGCGAGCGGGTGCGGGACGACCGGACGAGGCACGGCGCCCCTCGCCACGCCAGGACCTCCTCCTCCGGTCCGTCCGGGCCGGCGACGAGACGGTGAAGGTCGCCGACCGGCCCGCGCTCGAGGGAGGCGATCGTCCGCTCGTAGATGTCGAGCGGCGCCGCCGGGGGGCGGGGCGGGACCGCTACCGGCGGGCGCCCCGTGGTACGGTCGAAGTACGCCCGGCGGGGGTAGAGGAGGTCCCGGAACCGACCCGGCGGGGCGGCTCCGGGGGCCGCCCTGGCGCGGACCGCCTCCGACCAGCGCTCCGCGATCTCCGGCCTCGGGACCCGTCGCTCGAGCTGCTCGACGATCGACGTCGGTTCGTCCGGCTCGTTCCCGCGGCAGGCGCAGATGCCGTGCGCGCGGTACTCGCAGCCGTTATCGAACCAGCGGCAACGTCCGAGGCGGTCCGGCGTCCCCTCCTCGAGGGCGCCGCGGAGCTCGGCCTCGCGCCGCTCCACCTCGGCGTCGATCGCGCCGAGGTCACGGAACCGCAGCTCTCCGACGTCGATCGTCGGCGGGCCGTCGTCCGGGGTCGCGAGATGCACGAGACGCCCGTTGGAGCGCCCGACGAGCGCACAGTAGACGCCCAGCTGCTCGACCTGGTCGGGCCAATCCGCCGGCGTCGAGCCCGGGGACCATGCCGGAGCCGTCTTGATCTCGACCGGGACGTCCGCCAGCAGGTCGATCCTCGCCGAGAGGCCGCCGCGTCGGACCCGTACCTCCAGCCGGCCGTCCGAGGCGACCGCGTCGCCGAGCTGCTGGTGCCAGGCCCGGCCCCGCTCGAGGCGGAGCTCGCGCTCGAGGGCGATCGGCGCCGGTCCCCGCACGCGGCGCCAGAACGCCCGTCGGGGCGCCAGGAGGTCGGTCACGCTGACCGGCCTCGGATCCGCCGGGAGCGGGAGCCGGTTGACGATCTCGCTCGCCAGGGCAGGCTCGTCCGTGAGGCGGGCGGCCGCGACGAGCTCCGGTAGGCCGGACGGCCCTCCGGGTCCGGACACGGGGGCCGGGAAGCACGGGCGAAGATGAGGTGGCGGACGAGAGCCTATGAGGGCCCAACGCTGGCTCCGCTGTGGTCGAGCGCCGCGACCGCCCGCTGATCGTCGGGAGCGGGATCGCCGGGCTCTACGTCGCCCTCCGGTGCCAGGAACTGGGCCTCCGGCCCACGATCGTCACGAAGGCCCGTCTGGAGGAGTCGAACACGCGCTACGCCCAGGGGGGCATCGCGGCCGCGATCGGGCCCGACGATTCACCGGGACGCCACCTCGCGGACACCGTGCGCGCGGGCGCGGGGCTCGTCGACCGCGCTGCCGCCCGGGTCCTGACGAGCGAGGCCCCGGCGAGGATCGCCGACCTCGTCCGCTACGGCGTGCCGTTCGACACGGTGGAGGGGCAGATCACCCTCGGACGCGAGGCCGCCCACACGCGCTCCCGCCTCCTTCACGCAGGGGGCGACGCGACCGGCTACTCGATCGAGGAGACGCTCAAACAGCGGCTCCTCGCGGCCGGGGTCGAGGCCCGGGAGCGGACGGCGCTGCGGGCCCTCCGACCGGGCGGGAAGGAAGGGCCGGTCGCCGTCCTCTCGGCGGCGGACGGGACGCGGGTCGAGGTCGATGCGGCCCGGCCGGTCGTCCTCGCGACCGGGGGGATCGGGAGCCTCTACCTCCAGAGCTCGAACCCGTCGGTCGCGACGGGCGAGGGGATCGCAATCGCGTTCCGGGCGGGGGCGCTCGTCAGCGACATGGAGTTCGTCCAGTTCCACCCGACCGCGTTCGCTCAGGAGGGCGCCCCCCGGTTCCTGATCACCGAGGCGATGCGGGGGGAGGGGGCGGTCCTCCGCAACGAGGCCGGCGAGCGGTTCATGGTAGGACGCCATCCGGATGCGGAGCTCGCCCCGCGGGATGTCGTCGCCCGCGCCATCCAGCAGGAGATCCAGCGCTCGGCCCATCGCCGGGTCTACCTCGACGCGACCGGGCTCCCGCGCGACCGGCTGTTCGCCCGCTTCCCC
>DASPQN010000003.1:0-43037 GCA_035624925.1 Thermoplasmata archaeon | reverse complement strand
GCGGAGTGGCTCCGCGTCGACACGATCGAAGCCTCCCTGCTCAAGGCAGGGCTCGCGCGCTCGTTCGAGACCGGCCTCGCCGCCTACGTTGTAGCCCGCGACCTTGCCGAGGACCGGCTGAGCCTGGCCGGGGACGTGGTCATCGACGCGGTCAACGGGGTCGAGCCGGCCCGCACGATGTGGCGGGACCTCGCCCGGACGTGGGGAGCGCGGCTCTGCATCCTCGAGGTCACCTGCCCGGACCCGGTGGAGCACCGCCGTCGCGTCGAGCGGCGGGAGGCCGCGACGCCGCCGTTGCCGTCGCCGACGTGGGAGGAGGTCCTGGGCCGGGAGTACGTTCCTTGGACCGAACCGGTGCTCTCGGTGGACGGTACCCGGCCCGTCGCGGAGACCCTTCCCCGGGTCCTCCGCTACTGTGCGGGCCAGGAACCGGCCGGGCCAGCGTAGCCCTGGGGCCCCGACGGCGGGTCCGCGCCTAGCGGGCCTTCAGGGTCTTCTTGACGTTCGGGTGCTCCTTCGTGAAGATCTTCCCGCCGCAGTTGTCGCAGCGGACCCCGAACAGGTTCGCGTCCGAGGGGAGCGCCTCCCCGCACCGGATGCAGCGGAACATCGTCGTCCTCGAGCCGGGAACCGGGACTTAACGGTTGCCGGCCCCCTTCGTGGCCGCCTCGGTCCGGGTGATCGGCGGCGGGGCGCTGAACGCGTAGGCATTGGAGGCGAACCGGGTGCCGCAGCGGGAGCACTCGAAGATGCCGCTCGCGACGCGCCGCACCGTGACGGTCGCGCAGCGCGGGCACGGGGAGGCCGCGCTCCGGACGCGGTCGATCTCGACGACCCGCCGGCGGATCCGGATCCCGTAGCGGGGGCCCATCCAGCCGGTCGGCCCGACCTTCTTCGTCCGCTGGCTCATCGCCGGCCCCCGCCGACCTGGCTGCGCAGGCGGTCGCCGTGGACGAACGCCCGGCGGACGACCGCCTTCACGTCGTCGGGGGAGAACGCCCCCACGAGGCCCTTCTGCATGGCGACGACCCGTCCGGCCTCGTCGGTCGCGACGGTGATCCGGCCCTGCGCCGCGTGCTCCTCGTCGAACGTCGGGTCCACGACGATCGTCTCGCCGAGGCGGACGAACGTGCACTCGATCGGGACGTGATGGACCTCGAGCGGGTAGTCGGCCTCCCCGACCTCGAACCGCTTCGCCGGAACGGTCGCTCCGGAGAGGGCCGAGACCGCCGCGAGCATCGCGGCGTCGATCAGGTTGCCGTCGTGACCGAGGATGTGGATGTCGACGTAACAGACCCAGCTCTTCTCGCCGGGGGTGACGCAGAGCTTGGTGAGGTCGATCATCTCGGCGGCGCGGATCGCCCGGTCGACGACGCGAGAGACCTCGATCGCCCCCGGCTGCGGCGGCCCCGGCTCGAACGTCGGGCTGGAGAGCGGGATCAGCTCCGCGTTGGTCGTGAGCACCCCCGCGTTGGGGGTGTCCGGGAACGGCTTGCCGGGCTCGAGCTTGATCCCAGCGAGGGCGATCGTCTCCCCGAGGCGGACGAGCGCGCTCCCGTCGGCGGTGACGACGAAGCCGGGCTCGATCGTCGCCGCCCGGTACTCGTCCGGCCCACGCCCGTCCAGGCGGCGGCCCTCGGCGGCGAGGTCGAGGATGTGGGTCTGGAGGATCTCGGCGGTGACCTCTTCGCTCATGCGGCCCCCTCGGGGATCGGACCGACCGAATAGCGTTCGCGGAGCGCCGCCTTCATCTTCTCGTAGATCGCCCGGCATCCCGTGACGCCCAGGTCGAGCGCCCGGGCGAGCTCGGGCTCGGTCATGTGGCCCTCCATCTGCAGCAGGACGAGGCGTCCGGACTGGGGGACGAGCGCCATCGGCAGGTCGGCCTCGCCGAAGTTGTCCTCCTCCTTCTTGAGGTCGAGCGCGATCGCCCCGGCGACCTTGCCGACCGCGACCGCGGGCAGGAGGTCGACCATCGGGATGCCGGCGTCCGCGAGAGCGACGCTCGCGGCGACCACCCCGGCGCATCGCGTGCCCGCGTTCGCTTGCAGGACCTCGATGTAGACGTCGATGCTGGTGCGCGGGAACTCCTCGGCGAAGACGACCGACTCGAGCGCTTCCGCGATCACCTTGGAGATCTCCTGGCTCCGCCGGTCCAGCCCCGGTCGCTTGCGCTCGTCCACGGAGAACGCGGCCATGTTGTACTTGCACTGGATCACGGCCTTCGTGCTCTGCTGGAGGTGGCGCGGGTGGACCTCGCGGGGCCCATAGACCGCGGCCATGACCTTGTTCTGCCCCCATTCGACGAACGCCGAACCGTCGGCCTGGCGGAGGGGACCGGCCCGGATCTGGAGCGGCCTCAGCTCGTCCAGCCGTCGCCCGTCGATCCTCAGCCCTTCCGCGTTCAGCAGGACCGGTACTTCCTTCGCTCCTACGCTCCCCATACGCCTCGATCTCCTTGAACCGTCACTCTTCTTCGTCCGGGCCGGGAGGGCCCGGTTCCTCGTCGCTCGCCTCGTCCGCCGGCTCGGCCGGTGGCCCCTCGTCGTGCGGCACGACCCGCACGTCGGCGTCGGTCGCCGTCGCGCCCGTGGGTGTCGTGGCGAGCAGGAACCTCTCGACCCGGTCGGTCAATCCCGACCGTGGGCCGTTCTCCTCGATCATCCTGAGGACGTCACGGACGCGCCGGATCGCCTCCGGGCTCCCCCCGATCCAGACCCGGCCGTTCTGGCCGATCGCGACCTCCGCGGTGGTGTGCCGCGTGATCGTCGCGATCATCGACCCGCCCCGGCCGACCAGGCGCGGGACGCGAGCGGGAGAGATCCGCACGATCGTGCCCCCCTCGAGCTTGCCGAGGTCGTCGCCGAGCATCGTGACCCCGATGCGGCCGGTGGCGTCCAGGTTCTCGACCCGCACGACCACCGCGTCGCCGGCCCGGAGGAACCGTTCGGTGTCGCCGACGTCGACCTTCCAAGGGGTGCCGGTCATGTGGAGCGGAGCCCAGCGGGGGGCCCCGATATCGAGGAGCCAGAACGTGCTCTGGACGTCCGTCACGGTGCCGACAACGTTGTCGCCGGCCTTGGGGACGTACCGTCCCGAGAGGGGGACGACCTGCACGAACGGCGGACGGGGAGACAGGAGCCCGAGCTGGCTGGCGTAGACCTTGCCGCCGACCCGATAGGTTCCCGGGCCGGGTTTCAACCCCCGGCTCGGAAGCTCCTCTCCGGGAAGAACTAGTACGCGATCCCGGAGGGGATGCGAGGCGGACGCCCCGCGGCCATCCGAACGATGGCCCGGCCGATGACCTCTAGGCATTCTCTGTGCTGCACCGGCCAATCCGACCGGGGCTCGCTATTTAACCAAAGCGGTCTCGGCGGCGCCCTTCGTGCGCGCGTTGAGCTTCTCGTAGAGCTCCGTCTGGACGCCGGCCGGGATCTCGACGATCCCGTTCCACGCCCCGTCCGGCAGCCACGTCTCCTCCAGGAGGCGCCCCAGGCCACGGATCTCGCCGATCACGCGCGGGTAGTGCTGGCCGGGGACGCGGATCCGGACCTTGACGACATCCAGGCGGATCGGGAGCAGGGGACGGAGCTTCGCGAGGACCTCCTGGACCTGGGCGTCGACCGGGTGGAACGGGTCGATGTGGACCTTCGCCTCGAGCATCGCCGCCTCGATCCGGCTCGCCGGGTGCGGCGCCCCGGTCTGCGGGTTCATCGCGTTCCGCGCGATCGTCGCGACGATCTGGCGCCGCTTCGCCTCCTGGAGCTTGTGGCGCTGCTCGGTCGTGACCTGGACCTCGCCCTTGAGGACGATCTGGCGGGCGATCTCGGCCAGGTTCCGCGTATGGAACGTCTTCTCGAGGTGCTCCTCGGAGATCTTGTCGCCCTTCTTCGCGTCCTTGAACACCTGTTCCAGGGCCAGCTTGTCGGAGAGGTCGACCGGCTTACCGTCCTTGAGCTCCTGGACCGCTTCGGGGTCGACCAGGACCTCGAACCTCGAGCCGCCGGTCTCCCAGCGGGCGATGACGGCGTCCTCGACCTTCACCATCGGAAGGTCCCGTCGAGGCCGGGCTACCCGCGGCCGGGCCGCGCCGGGGTGCCGCTCGACGACGGCAGGCGCTGGACGTACTTCTGGATCTCGTCCGGGCCGAGGCGGGTCATCCCCTCCCCGACCTGCACGGTGCAGACCTCGACCTGCGCGAGCGTGCCGTTCTCCTCGAGGCCGGCGCGCAGCCCCTCGAGCGCGAGCAGGATCGCGTTGTCCCGGTCGAGGTTGGGCCGGTACTTCTGTTCGAACAGTTCCATCACCGGGCCCTTGTTCCCCCCCGTGCTCGCCGCGCGGAAGCTCGTGAGCGAGCCCGACGGCTCGGTCTCGAACAGGTGGACCCCGGCGTCGTCGTACCCGCCGACCAGCAGGGCCGTCCCGAACGGCCGCACCCCACCGAACTGGGTGTACTGCTGCTTGTAATCGCAGATCCGGCGGACGAGCATCTCGACGCTCATCGGCTCCGCGTAGGTGACGCGGTTGATCTGGGCGGCGAGACGGGCGTAGTCGACCAGGACCCGGGCGTCCGCGACCAACCCCGCGGTCGCGCAGCCGATGTTCTCGTCGATCTGGTGGATCTTCTCGAGGCTCGAGGCCTCGGCCAGGCGGGGGTTCGGGATCCGTCGGTCGGCGATCAGGACGACCCCGTTGGAGTAGACGACCCCGGCGGTCGTGGCGCCCCGCCGGACCGCCTCGCGAGCGTACTCGACCTGGAACAGCCGGCCGTCCGGGGAGAAGACGGTGATCGCCCGGTCGTACGCCATCTGGCCGGGTTGCATCTCCATCGGTCGGTTCCCGGGTCCGGCCACCGACGGGCCCTTTATAACGCCCGCGCGCGCGGTAACGTCGTGTCCACCCGCTAACCCGCGGCCCGGTGCCGCCGTCGACGCCGGGAGGAAACCGTATCTGCCCGACACCGCCGGTGGACGTCGTGGAGACGCCGCGCGACGCTGCGGGCCCTCGGGCCGTCCGGCTGGCGGAGGCGAGCTCCCTCTACCTACGGGAGGCTTCCGGGCAGCCTATCGACTGGCACCCGTGGGGGAACGAGCCGTTCGAGATCGCCCAACGGACCGGTAGACCGGTCCTGCTCGACATCGGGGCGTCCTGGTGCCACTGGTGCCACGTGATGGACGAGGGGACGTACACCGACCCGGAGGTCGGTCGCCTCCTCCGCGAGCATTTCATCACGGTGAAGGTCGACCGCGACGAGCATCCCGAGGTCGACCGTCGCTACCAGCGGCAGGTCAACGCCGTCTCCGGCGAGGGAGGGTGGCCGCTCACGGCGTTCCTCACGCCGGCGGGGGACGTCTTCTACGGCGGGACCTACTACCCTCCCTCCGACGGGCACGGCCGTCCCGGCTTCCGTCGCGTGCTGAAGGAGATCGCCCGCCTCTGGTCGGAGGAGCCCGAGCGGGTCCGCGACAACGCGGCCACGGTCCGCGACGCGCTCGCGCGGATGGGCCGCGGCCCGCAGGGCCCCGCGCACGAGCTCGGTTCGTTCGTCGATCAGGTGGTCCGCGAGCTGAGCTCGAGCTTCGACCCGGTCCACGGCGGGTTCGGCACCGCCCCGAAGTTCCCGCATCCGAGCGCGGTCGCGCTCCTCCTCTGGGACGAGCACCGGTCCGGTGCGGCCTCGAGCCGGGAGGCGGCGCTCGAGACCCTTCTCGGGATGGCGAACGGCGGGGTCTACGACCAACTTGGGGGCGGCTTCCACCGCTACTCGGTCGACGACGGCTGGCACGTCCCGCACTTCGAGAAGATGGGGATCGACAACGCCGAGCTGCTCACCGTCTACGTCGACGGCTACCGCCGGTTCGGTGACCCCCGGCTGGAGGAGGTCGTCCGCGGGATCGTCGCCTGGACCGGTGGCGTCCTGGGCGACCCGGACGGGGGTTGGGGGACGAGCCAGGACGCCGACAACGCTCCGGGCGACGACGGGAGCTACTTCACGTGGAGCCGACAGGAGCTCAAGGACGCTCTCGGGCCGGACGCCTCACGGTTCGTCGCCCGCGTGTTCGGTGTCGGGACCGACGCGACGATGCCCCACGATCCCGAGCGGAACGTCCTGTTCCGCCTCCTGCCCGTCAGCGAGGCCGCCGAGGGCCTCCGACTGGACCGGGACCCCGCAACCGCCTTCCGGGACGCTTGCGCCCAGCTCCTCGAGGTCCGGACGCGCCGCCCGGCGCCTCGGGTCGACCGCGCGCTCTACGCCTCGATCAACGGTCGCTACGTCGGCGCCCTGACGTCGGCGGCGATGGCCCTCGACGAGCCCGCGTGGCTGGACGAGGCGCGGCGGGCGGCCGACCGGTGGATCGGCCGCGCGTTCGATCCGGGGCGTGGCGTGGCCCATCGACTGGACGCGCGGGGCGCCCACGGCTACGGGCTGCTCGACGACCAGGTCGCCCTCGCCGCCGGTCTCCTCGAGCTCGCGGTGGCGGACGCCCGACCCGCGTACCTCGAGCGTGCGACCGACCTCCTCACGCTGGTCGATCGGGAGTTCCGCGGCGAGGACGGGCTCCTGCGGGACGTTGCCCCGGGGTTGTACGACGGCCCGGAGGTCGGCGGGGCGACCGAGGCGGCCTACCCTCTCGAGGACAACCCCCATCTCAGCTCGAACGCGGCCGCGGCCCTCGCGTTCGTACGTCTCGGCTCCCTCCGCCATGACGACCGCTGGCGCGAGAAGGCGCGCGCCCTCGTCCGCGCGGCAGCGGGCCGCATCGGAGGGGCCGGCCTGTTCGCCTCGGGGGCCGCGCTCGCGGCGGGCCTGCTCGGCACCTCCCCTGTCCAGGTCGTCGTAGAAGGCGACGGCCCTGGGGCAAGGGCCCTGCTCGCCGCGGCCCGAAGGTCGTGGCACCCGAACGTCGCGGTCTTCCACGGCCATCCCCCGCCCCCGTTCTCGCTCGCGTCGGAGGTCGCTCCGGCACCGGCGTCGTCGTCGGGGGCTCGGGCGATCGTCTGCTTCGACCGGAGCTGCGCCCCTCCCGTGACCGACCCGGGGGAGCTCAGTCGCCTCGTCCGGCTCGGACGGTCGACGTAACGAGCGCGCCGACGTCCGTCCCGTCGAGCAGGTAGGCCCGCGTGGCCCCTCGCGCGAGGAACCTGAGGTAGAGGAACGACCGTCCTCGCTCGGGACGCTCACGGTTGAGCGACTCGGTGCCGGCCAGGGGGTGGAACGCGGGCAGGACGATCAGCTGCCGGACCTTCGCCCGGCGACCGTCCGCGTGGAGCGCGTGCCTCGTGGAGTCGAACTCGACCCGGACCCAGCACCGCCTCTTGTCGACGGGAGCGTCGGCGGTGGGAGCGAACCGGTACCCCGGGTGGAGATGACCTGCGACGATCGTCCGTTGGTCGAGGACCCCCGGGCCGGGCCAACGGTGTCCGTGAAAGACGCCGACCCCATTCCGGACCGAACCGGTCGACGGATGCACGACGACCTCCCGAGGGAGGTAGGGCACGAGCCCGACATCGTGGTTGCCGAGGACGACCTCGGGGACGACCCCCGCCTCGAGGAGGGTGCTGAAGAAGTCGAACACGACCGGGCGAAGCCAGGCCGGCACGCCCACGATCGGGTGTTTCACGTCCCCGGCGATGACGAGGCGTCGCGCGCGCGCCCGTCCGCACAAGGCCAACGCCATCTCGGCGAGCTCCGGGGCCGACGCCCCCGGGGGGCCGAGCGGGGCGTCGGGACCCGCGGCCAGCCCGAGATGGACGTCAGCGACGATCACCGCCGCCGGCGCTCCCCCCGACGATCCGACGACGAGCCCGGGGGAGCCTTCGAGCGGCCGTATTCGGGCTGGCACGGGCGGCCGAGGCGAAGGCGACCCAAGACGGTTCGGTGCGACCGCCCTCGCAACCTGCTGGCTCGGAGGATCGACCGACCCGCAGGCGACCGGGCCTGACCCCCCCGCTACGGAGGTGTACCGAGAGTATGGTGGAGAATAGGCGGGTCGAGGCTATTTGTAGGATGACCACCATCCCCCCCTGCCTCCCTCAACGGGGGCTACCAACTGGGGGAAAGTGTCGATGGGGCGAATCAGGGCGGGTAGGACGGTTGCGATAGCCATCATCATCGGAGTCTTGGTCCTCGGGAGCCTGGGCGGCCTCGCTCAGGGGACGAAGGGGATCCTCCCGAGCACGCCGGGGACGGCCTCCCCGGCAACGGTCGTGTCGAGCACCCATCCCGGAGTCCGGGCGTCGCCACCTCCGACGTACGGAACGGCGTTGGCCCGAGCCGCCACCGTCTTCGCGGACGAGAACGCGACCCTCGCCGACGGCGGTAACCTCTCCCTCTTCCTTCCTCCGAACCTGCATCAGGCTCCGCCCCTCGCAAAGACCCACGGTCACGTCGTTCCCCTCTACGCCGCCGCGCCGGCGCCGATGGGCGTGGCCTACTACGGTCTGAACAACACCACCGGCACGGTGCAGAACACCACGATGGACACCACGAGCCTCCAAGGGTTCTTCACGACCAACGACTCGCTGGGGGTCCAGACCGAGGAGTTCGACTTTGGGAGCCAGACGTCCTACGGCGCCCAGCTGAACTCGGTCCTCACCAACGTCACGATCCTTGGCCAGAACGGCTTCGGGCCGAACGTCAACGCTCCGAGCGGGTGCACCGGCTACTTCACCGGCGCTCAGAGCAACTACTGCCCGAACGAGTTCTGGCTCCAGAACGTCATCAACTACAACCCGGCGACCAGCTCGCTCAGCTTCGAGAACAACATCTGGAACTTCTCCAACCCGACCGGCGCCTGGTCCACGACCAACGGGATCACCCTCCACGGCGGGAGCAACCCGCGCGGAGGGTTCTACGCCGTGAGCGGCCCGTCCATCACGATCGCGTACCCGTTCACGGTCGTCCTGTACCTGAACACGACCGTCGGGAGCTGCACGACGGGCACGCCGGGGGCCGCCAGCTGCTCGGGGATCGCTTCCGGGCCGGTCAACGAGGTGTTCTTCAACTACACCGTCTACAACGCGACCGGGCACGTCGTCTGTCCGACCAGCGAGCGGAGCCACCAGGTCTGCGGCGAGTATGACGACGTCTTCTGGAACTCGATCTCGTCGTCCGTCAACCCCGGCGGGGTCGCGTTCGGGAGCGCCCAGATCCAGGCGAACGGGAGCTCCTACGACCCCCTCGGCCTGACCAACGACTGGGAGATGGACTGGGGGATCGGCACGAGCAGCGGAGCGACGACGGTCGTCGCCTACGCCGACGCCCAGGTCGGGATCAACTACTGCCCGGCCGCGGCCACGAACACCACGACCGGCAAGTGCTCCGCCTACGCCGCTCCGCCCGCGGCGTTCGACTACGGTGGGGAGACGGGCGAGACGAACACCGGGGCCGTCGGCTACTGGGTGACCCAGACCGGGGCCGGCCCGAACCCGTCGTTCCTATCCGCGGTCGGTCAGCCCGTCGCGAGGTTCGTCACGGGTCCGTCGCTGCTCCTCGGCCTATGGAACGCCTCGACGAGCGGACCCGGCGCCTTCGCCCTCAACTACGCGAAGATCCAGCCGGCGAACGCCTGGATCGGGGTCGCCGCGGGATCCTACATCACGAACCAGTCGCAGTTCCAGGTCGCCCCGACGTTCGGATGGTACTCCGCGCGCACGGGTTCCGGCGGCGCGGCCCACGCGACGCGGCTCGGCGCGAACCTCTACCTGCCACCCGGGGTTTACACGTTCGAGGTGCTCCTCAGCGGCTACGACCCGGTCGGGAGCCAGACGGTGAACCTCAGCGCCTCGAGTGCCCAGCCCGTGCTGAAGCTGCACGCGGACAAGACCACCGGGGTCTACACGCCGATGTGGGCGTTCAGCCAGACCGATCTCGCGAACCTCTCGACCTCCGGGGCGGGAACATCGGGCAGCCCGTACCAGCTCCTCCACACCGCGGGGACCGTGGGGTCACCGTACGGGGTCTCGGGATCGGTCTCGTGGCTGTTCTCTGACCTGAACGACTATCTGTTCACCGTCTGGTTGGGGGCGTACATCAACGCGACCGCCGCCTACGCCACGTTCAACCCCGCGCCGTCGTTCACCTTGGTCTATCCGTCCTGGCAGGTCCCGTCGCTCAACTTCTTCAACGTGCCGACCACCGACGGCCTCCAGTACTACCTCTACCACGCCCAGAACGTCACGATCGCCCACGGGGCGAACCTCTACGCCTGGGCGAACGGCGAGGCGACCTCCGTCACCAGCGTGGTCTGCAACACCTGCCTCAACGACCTCGTCGTCAGCAACCGGTTCAACGTCTCCGACATCGGGATCTCGTTCACCGGGGCGACCGGCGCGCTCGCCCACAACTCGCTCCCGGGCACGCGCAACGTCCTGTGGGGGAACACGTTCGTCGCGGCGAGCCCCGGGACCTACGCCGGCCTCCTCGCGCCGACCCGGTTCGTCACCGAGTCCGACAGCTTCGACCGGCTCTACAACAACAACTTCGACGCGAACCTGACGATCTCGGAAACGTCGACGACGAACATCGACTACTGGAACGTCACCTGCCAGGCCGGCTACGCCCCGCTCACGCACAGCTCGTACCCGGCCCCGACGGTCTGTCAGCCGACATCGTACTCCCAGGCGATGAACGGCTTCACCCTCACCGGCAGCATCATCGGGACGAGCTACCAGGGCGGGAACTTCTGGTACAACTACGGCGGCTACGCGAACCCGTACGCGAACCTCCCGTACGTCGGGCGCACGACGAGCTACAGCTCCGGCGGCATCGGACAGCCGTCCGGCGGGCGCGCCGGCGACTTCGCGCCGCTGATTCCGTTCACCGTCTACAAGGTACCGTTCACCGAGACGGCGCTCGGCAGCTCGTCCAGCACCACCGCCTTCACGGTCGCCGTCCAGAACGCGAGCCACATCGGCACCCGGAACTCGAGCGCGACCAACGCGGTCCCGGCCGGCTGCTCGGGGACCGTCTGCGTCAACTTCTACTTCCCCAACGGGACGTACACCTTCACGGCCTCGTCCAGCCTCGCGGGCTACCCGGCCCATCCGGCGACCGGAACGTTCACCGTGAACGGGGCCGCCCTCGCCGTGACGAACATCGTCTTCGGCTCGACCGTGACGTTCACGGAGACGGGCCTCCCGATCGGCGTGACGTGGTACATCAACGTCTCAGGTTACCCGTCGCTGTCGACGACCACGACGGGGATCGGCGGCACCATGCTCTCGATCCAGCTGCCGAACGGGTCGTACACCTACACCGCGCAGTCGGCGGACAAGCGCTGGGCGTCGAGCTACACGCCCAGCTTCACCGTGAGCGGCGCGGCGCTGCCGGTCGCGGTCCTGTACACGCTCGTGACCTACACCGCGACGTTCACCGAGACGGGGTTGCCGCCCGGCACGAACTGGTACGTCAACATCTCGGGCCAGCCGTCGCTGAACTCGACGGGCACGACGATCACGACCCAGCTGCCGAACGGGAGCTACACCTACGCGATCGGCTCCGCGAACCGGAGCTGGGAAGCGGCCCCCGGGGCGTTCACCGTCAACGGCGGGCCGGTCTCCGAACCGGTGTCGTTCAGCCTCGTGATCTACGCCGTGACGTTCACGGAGACCGGGCTCCCCGCCGGGAGCCTGTGGTTCCTGAACATCACCGGTGAGCCCTCGCTCAGCTCGACCAGCACGACCATCTCGACCGCGCTGCCCAACGGCACGTACGACTTCGTGATCGGCTCGGCGAACACGAGCTGGGAAGCGCCTCCGGGAGCGTTCGTCGTGAACGGCGCCTCCGTCTCCGAGCCCGTGCTGTTCACCCTGGTGACCTACGCCGTGACGTTCACCGAGACGGGGCTGCCGGCCGGGTCGGAGTGGTTCGTCAACATCACCGGGGAGGCGCCGATCGGCTCGACCCACTCGACGATCACGACCGAGCTGCCGAACGAGACCTATACGTTCGTCATCGGGTCGGTCGACCTGCACTACGAGGCGGCGCCGGGCGGCTTCACCGTCGACGGGGCCGCGGTCTCCGAGCCGGTGTCGTTCAGCCTGGTGATCTACCAGGTGACGTTCACCGAGACGGGACTGCCGGCCGGGACCGAGTGGTTCGTCAACATCACGGGCCAGGCCTCGCTCAGCTCGACCACGACGACGATCACGACGCACCTAGCGAACGCGACCTACTTCTACGTGGTCGGCTCGGCGGACCTCCGGTACGAAGCGGCCCCCGGGTCGTTCACGGTGAACGGCTCGTCGGTCGGCGTGGCGGTGCCGTTCAGCCCGTCGAGCTACACGGTGACGTTCACCGAGACGGGGCTGCCCGCGGGCACCACGTGGTACGTGAACATCTCGGGCCAGCCGACGCTCGTCTCCACGGGGACGATGGTCGGGGTCCTGCTCCAGAACGGTAGCTACACCTACACCATCGGCACCGCGGACCTCCACTACGAGGCCGCGCCGGGCGGGTTCGTCGTCAACGGGGCACCGGTGCCGATCTCGGTACCGTTCCGCGAGACGACGTACACCGTGACGTTCACGGAGGGCGGACTGGACCCGGCCGGTCAGCACGGGTCGACGGCCGGCGCCACCTGGTACGTCAACATCACCGGTGGCCCGTCGCTCGTCACCGACCAGCTGAGCGTGACGGTCCAGCTCGACAACGGCAGCTACACCTACACGATCGGTTCGGCCGACCTGCACTACGCGGCGTCGCCCGGCGGGTTCACGGTCAACGGCGGGCCCGTGTCGGTGTCGGTGCGGTTCAGCCTCGTCACCTACACCGTGACGTTCTCGGAGACCGGCCTACCGGCCTCGGCACTCGCCCACGGATGGGCCGTCGAGCTCGGCGGGACGGTGCACTGGACGTTCGGGACGTCGGTAGCGTACCCCCGGGCGAACGGCTCGTACGCCTACCTCGTGGTCGGCCCGAAGGGCTACCGCGTGACCGGCATCGCCCCCAGTGGGACGATCCTGGTCTCGGGGGCCTCGGTCACCGAGGCGTTCACCTTCGCGAAGCTGCCGACGTACGCGCTCACCTTCGGCGAGAAGGGCCTCGTCAAGGGCCAGTCGTGGTGCGTCGAGGTCGGAGGCTGGCAGAGCTGCACGACGAAGGCGTCGCTCAGCTACCTCAACCTGAGCCCCGGAGCGTACGCCTACGCGGTCGTCTCGCCGCTCGCAGGTCAGACGATCACGGCGAAGATCGGGACGACCACGGTCGGCACCTCCGGCACGCTCACCCTGACGAAGGCGACGAAGGTGGCGCTCACCTTCCTCTACGAGTACGCGGTGACGTTCAGCGAGACCGGCCTCGCGTCCGGCAGCTGGTCCGTGACGGTCCAGGGGACGGCCGAGAGCGCGCCCGCGGGTACGTCGATCGTCTTCCACCTCGCGAACGGCTCCTACGCGTACAAGATCGGGGCGATCCCCGGCTACACGAGCACCGGCTCGCCGAAGCCGGTGAAGGTGACCGGGGCGCCGGCTTCGGTGGCGGTCGTCTTCAAGGCGAAGGCACCGGTCCCCCTCGTCACCGCACCGGGACCGACGGGCGCGAGCGCGGCCGGTCGTGGGGCGACCCCAGGGGTCGGCGCGGTGGCGCTGCTCGGGACCCTGATGCTCGGGCTGCTGGGCGCGGCGTGGACGCTCGCCCAGCGCCGGCGGGAAGCCTAGCCGAGTAGGGTGGGCGCGGGACCCGCTCCGGCCGTGACGGCCGGGGCGGGTCCGAAGGACCGGCCCGTTCGGTAGGACCGCGGCGAGGCGGGCCCGAACCGGGGCCCGCGCCGGACCGCGGAACGGGAGCGCGGTGCGGGGGTCGACCCTGGACCGGGGAGCGTCGGGGCCGGGGGACCGGGCCGGCGCGCGGCGTCGCCGTCGACCGGTGGGCCTCCGATAGCCGCGACAATCGCTATTTATATAGTAGCGGAACTGGATTGCGTAGGGACGCGACCGATGAGCCGACCTCGGGACCGATGGATCGAGCGGATACGGCAGCTGCTCGAGCGGGCCGGCTTCTACGTCGTCACGACGACCGGGGCCCGGCCGTCGAGCTTCGACCTGGTCGCGCGACGGGACGCGACGCTCCTGCTCCTCAAGGCGTTCAAGAACGTCGACGCGCTCGATGCCGACGAGGCGGCGCGCCTCCAGGAGCTCGGGCGCCTCTTCCCGGCGGTCGTGCTCGTCCTCGGCCAGCGGTCGGGGGTCGCCCCCCTCGAGGAGGGGGTCGTCTACACCCGCTACGGCGTGCCGATCATCCACGAGCAGACCCTGCGCGAGTACCTCGAGAAGGCGCTGCCCCCGTTCCTCTACGCGAGCCCGGGCGGGATCTTCGCGCGCGTCGATGGCGCGCGACTGCGGGAGCTCCGGCTCGCCCGGGGCCTCTCCCTCGGGGCCCTAGCCTCGATCGCGGGGGTCTCGCGCCGGGCGATCCAGCTCTACGAGGAGGGCCAGGGCGCCGAGGCCGGCGTCGTCGAGAGGATCGAGGCGCACTTCGACGAGCCGGTCGTCCGCCCGCTGTTCCTGTTCGAGACGCCCCCGAAGCTCGACCGTCCCTCCCCGGAGCCGCCGGACGGCCGCGACATCGAGCGCCCGCTCGCGTCAACGGGGGACGCGCTGCGCGACGGGGTCTTCCGCCAGCTCGACGGCCTCGGCCTCGAAGTGACGGTGACCGTGCGAGCCCCGTTCGATGCGCTCGCGCGGGCCCAGGAGGTCCTCCTCACGGGCGTCGGGAGCCTGAGGACCGCCGTGCGGCGGGCCGAGATCCTCCACGGGATCGCCCGGGTCGCCGAGGGCCACGCGATGTTCGTCGTCCGCGAGCAGGTCCACCGGGACACGATCGACGGGCTGCCGATCCTGACCGTCGCCGAGCTCAAGCGCCACCGCGACCCCGAGGGCCTCCTCGAGGACCTCGCCGAGCGCGAGGGCACGTGATCTCGTCGACCGTCGACGTCGGGGCCCGCGTCCTCCTCCTTGCGCCGGTCCGGGGGCTGCTCGCCGACGCCGCGGGGATCGGCCCCGCGCTCGAGGCGTTCGGCCCCGAGGCGGTCGGCGCCGGGGTGGCGGCCGAGGAGCTCCGCGGGTTGGTCGAGTACTTCGTCGGCGCTCCGGCCGAGCCGGTCGTGCCGCTGACGCCGACCGAGCTGAGCGAGGTCCGCGGGCTCTGCCGCTTCGGCGAGGTCCGGGTCCCGAACCCGGCGTTCCTCGAGGCGCTGGAGTGGGGTCGCGCCCGGGGTGTTCCGGTCACGGCCCTCGACCCGACCGAGGACGAGGCGGCCGAGCTGTTCACGGAGCACATCGGCTACGTCGAGCTGGTGCGCCGCACCGTGCACGAACACCGGCTCGGGCGCTCGCCGCCGACCCCGTCCTCGGCGGACGCCTTCGCCGTCAGCTGGGACACCTCGATCGCGGGAGGGCGCGGCTCCCGGCGGCTCGCCGCCGCCCGCGACGAGCGCCTCGTCCAGGCGACGCAGCGGCTCGCCGAAGGCCGACGCCGTCTTGCGGTGGTCGTCGACCGGGAGCGGTACGACGCGGTGCTCGCGCGGCTGCGCGCGCCGGTCGGGGACCGGCCCGACCGGTAGGCCCGTCCGCCTCCGCCCCGGCAGCCCCGAAGGACTACGCCTCGCGCGTGAGGGCGCGGGTGAGCGCCTCGCGGGCCGACGCCCGGAAGGCGCCGAGGTCCCCCTCGTTGACGAGCATCCCGTCGGCGAGGATGAACGCCGCGCCGATGCCGAACTTGAGCTCGCGCTGGTCGCGGTCGAAGAACTCCTGGAGGTTCGTCCCGTCGTCCGAGCGCCCGCGCCGGCGCATCCGCTCGTAGCGGGTCTCGGGGGACGAGAAGATCCCGAGGACGAACAGGTCGCCGAACTGGTGCCGGAAGCAGGTGATCTCCGCCTCCGACCGGCATCCGTCGACCAGCATCTTGGTCTCGGTGAGCTTGGGGAGCGCTCGCTGCGCCCAGATCGCCGTACCGTGCTTCTCGCGCTCCTCGGCGGCGAGCCGCGACAGCGCCGAGCCGTTCGGGGAGATCCCGCGGCGGGCCGCCTCGGTCCGCACGAGGTCGCCCATCTTCAGCGTCGCGAGCCCGATCGACCGGGCGACCCCGACGAGCTCGTCCTTGCCCGAACCGGGCATCCCGACGGTGACGATGAGCTTCATGTCGGGCGGTTCGGAGGAGCGTCCGGGGAGGGGGGCGACGCCGGGGCCGACGCCGCAGGCGCCGTCCCCGCCGCCGCGCTGTCCTGCTCGGTGACGAGCTGGAGGCGGTCGGCCCGCTGGCGGTACTGCGTCGCCTCCTGGGCGGCCAGGTGCGCCGCCTCGCGGTAGCGGTCGACCTTGACCTTCAGCTCCGCGGTCCGTTGCGTCTTCTGGGCGGCGCGCAGCTCGAGCGCCCGGGCCTTCTGCTGGAGGTCGACGACCTTCTGCTGGAGCTTGCGCACCCGGTAATGCAGGGCGGTGATGTCGCTCGTCAACGGGCCGGTCGACTTGCGGGAGGTCGCCGCATCGATGTCGCGCTGGTGCTGCTTGATCTGCTGCTCGATCTCCGGGACCTCGCCGAGGACGCGCTGGCCCTTCTCCCGCAACAGCGTCGCGTGGTGTCGGAGGCCCTCGATCTTGGTGTTGAGTCGGGAGATCCGCTGCTCGTAGCGCGAGGCGAGCCGGTCCTGGCGCGCCGCGATCTCACGGAGCTTGGTGATGTCCGCGTACTGCTGGCCGAGGAACCTCGACCGCCTCAGCTGCGAGACCGTCGACGAGCCCGCCGTACCCGGCGACGTCGTCGAACCGTCGGCCATCCAGTAACCGGCACGGGGTTCGCATGATATAGCGGTTCGTGCGGCCAGCGGAGCCGTCAGGTCGCGGGGGGGCGGGGGGGTCGGACCGCGGGACCGAACCGGGCGGCGAGCTCGCTCGAGCGCAGGCGCTCCTGGGCCTTCGTGTCCCTCGAACGGACCGTGACCGTGCCCTGCTCGGGCCCGTCCGCGACGCTCGAGCCGTCGACGGTCACGCAGAACGGCGTGCCGGCCTCGTCCATCCGCGCGTAGCGTTTGCCGATGGAGCTCGCTTCGTCGTACTCCGCGTCGAGCCCGGCCGCGAGGAGCTCGTCCGCGACGCGCTGGGCGAAGGGGCGCTGCTCCTTCGCGATGAGCGGGAAGACCCCGACCGACACGGGGGCGAGGTACGGGGGCAGGCGCCAGACGGTCCGGTCCCCGTCCCGGGCGAGGTGCACGTCCGCGAGGGCCCACAGGTTCCGGTCGACGCCGAACGTCAGCTCCAGGACGTGCGGAACGAACCGGTCGGCGCCCGGGCGGGCGACCGAGAGGTCCTTGCCGGAGCCCTCCCCGTGCCGGCGAAGGTCGTAGTCGCCCCGGTAGTGGACCGCGGCGACCTCCTTGTAGCCGCCCAGGCTCTCGAGATGGACCTCGGCGTCGAACTGGATCCGGTTGTAGAACGCCCGCTCCTTGTCGGACTTCTCGAGGAAGCGCAGCCGTTCCGCCGGATAGCCGAGCACGTCGCGCAGGAACCGGAGCATGTGCACGAGGTGGTCGACGTAGAACTCGGGGAGACCCGAGGCAACGAGGTCGCCGGCCGCGACGACCTCGGTCGAGCCTTCGCCCCGCTCGCGCCGGTCGGCGCGCAGCACCGGCACCTTCTCGGACGCGAGCGGGCCGAGCTTGCCGGGCGGCGCCGCGGGGTCGAAGAAGATCTGCAGCTCGGCTTGCGTGAACGAGCGCATCCGGAACAGGACCTGGCGTGGCGCGATCTCGTTGCGGAACGCCCGTCCGATGACGGCGACCCCGAGCGGGAGCGCCTTCCGCCCGACCTCCCACATCCGGGGGAACGCGAGGTAGCTCGCCTGCGCGGTCTCGGGGAGCAGGTAGGCCCGCTCGGCGCGGGCGACGCCGAACGGCAGGTCGAACATCAGGTTGAACGCCTGGGGTACGCTCAGCGCGTCCGAGCCGCACTTAGGGCAGCGGACCCGGTTCGCCCGCACGACCTCCTCGATCTGGCCGGGGGCGAGGCCATCGACCCCGTCGGGCCGGATCTTCTCCAGGACGGTGTCGGCCCGGAACGTCGCGTGGCAGGCGTCGCACGTGATCTCCGGGTCGGTGAAGTTCTCGAGATGGCCCGACGCGCGGACGACCGCCTCCGGCACGATCTCCGCCGGTTCGATGAGGTAGTAGTCCGGGGACCTGCCGACGAACCAGCTCGCCCAGGCCCGTTCGATCCGGCGCTTCAGGGCCGTCCCGAGGGGTCCGTAGTCGTACAGCCCCTGCGCCCCCCCGTAGATCTCCGCGGTCGGCCAAAGGACGCCCCGGCGCCGAAGGAGCGCGTAGAGCTCGTCGATCTTCATCGGGGGGGCCGCCTCGGTCGGGGTCCCGGGCGCACGATAACCTGTTCGGTCGTCCGGGTCACGACCTGGTAGGCCGGGTCGTCCGGCGGGAGGCGCACGATGAGCGGTCGGATCGGGGTCCCGGGCGCGACCCGGGCGGCGTCCGGCTCGCCGAGCCAGACCCACGGCTCCACCAGCGCCGCCCGGGCGAGGAAGGCCGCGGACGCTGGCCGGTCCAAGAGACGGCTGGACGTGTAGGCGAACTGCAGCTCCGACCAGATCGACGGCGGGTGGAACATCGCGTTGTCCGTCCCGAGAAGGACCCGCAGCCCGAGCCGTTCCATCGCCCGGAGGTCCGGCTGGCGGCCGAACAGGGCGTTCGAGCGGGGGCAGAGGGCGACGGCGACCCCTTCCTCGTGGACGGCCGCGAGGTCGTCCCCCGTCGCCTTGGCCAGGTGGACGAGCAGGTCCGGCGTCGGGTCGAGGTAGCTCTCGGGCGGCTCGCGCACCGCCTCGCTCGCGTGGAGCGCGTAGCGCTTGCCGGCGAGACGACAGGCCCGCGCGACGAGCTGCCGCGTCGTCCTGTCCTCGTCCCGGGCGCTCGAGAGCCCGATGCCGTCGGCCACCTCGACCACCTGGGCGAGCTCCTCCGGATCGATCGGACGTCGGGTCGGTCGACCGAAGACGAAGCCCCGGATCGGGACACGCCGGAGCGCCGCGTGGAACAGCTCGACCCCGCGCGCGCCCTCCTCGCGGAAGTCGAGCGTCGCCCCGACCCCCTCCCGGACCATCCGCCAGAGGGCCGTCCGGATCGCCGCGACCTTCGCCGCGTCCGACGCACCGGCGAGGAGCTGGAACTTGTACCCGCGGGGCGGCGCGACCAGCTCCGCCACCGGGCCGTTCGGTGGCTCGCGCACCGACACGGCGTCCCCGAGGTGGGTGTGCCCGTTGACCGGCGCCGGGACGACGATCCCGCGGATCCGGCGCTCCCGGCCCCGAGCCGACGCCGTCCCCGGGGCCCCGACCTCCACGATCCTGCCGTCGTGGAACCGGACGTACGCTGCCCGGGGGCCGTCGATGTCGAGCACCGCGCCTTCAACGAGCATCGGCCGGAGCGCCTCGGCGGAGAGCGCCTCCCGTTTAAGGCGGTCCCCCCGGTCCGACCGAACCGATAAACGACCGCGGCTCTGACCCTGGTGAGGCGTCCACGGTGGCCGCAGGCGGGGCACGCAGGGACCTCCTCGTCGCGGGGCATGTGGTCGTCGATCGCTACCTCAGCGTCGCCCGCTTCCCCCGGGCCGACCGGACCGAGCCGGTCGTGGCCGAACGCTCGGAGCTCGGCGGGACCGCGACGACGGTCGCTCGCGTCGCCGCGCGCCTCGGGCTGAGCGTCGGGATCCTCAGTCGAGTGGGCGACGGCTTTCCGGCGACGTTCCGGGACGATCTGGCCCGGGACGGGATCGACCTCCGGGGCCTCACGTGCGTTGCCGGTACGCCGACGCCGACCTG
The DNA here is from genome assembly GCA_035624925.1 of Thermoplasmata archaeon. Classification (GTDB taxonomy): domain Archaea; phylum Thermoplasmatota; class Thermoplasmata; order Lutacidiplasmatales; family UBA184; genus Lutacidiplasma. The sequence continues at coordinate 23,215 of DASPQN010000003.1, read as the reverse complement.
CACGATCGTGGAGGGGTCGGACCGCGCGACGCGGATGCTGTTCCAACAGGGCCCGATGGGGTCGGCCCGGGGCGCATCGCTCCCCGGCGGATGGTGGCGGTCGTACCGGTGGCTCCACCTCGGCACCGGCGATCCCCGGTTCTACCTCCGCCTCGCCCGCGCGGCGCGGAAGGCGCGGCAGCACGTGGCGGTCGACCCGGCGCAGGAGATCCTCTACCGCTGGGACCGGCCGACCTTCCTGTCGCTCCTCCCGTTCGCCGACATCCTGTTCGGTAACCGGGCCGAGATCGCCCGGGCGACCGCATGGGCCGGCGGAAGGAGCCCCGCGCGGTTGCTCGAGCGGGTGCCCCTGGTCGTCCGGACGGAAGGGCCCGGAGGCGCGACGGCGTTCTACCGCGGAGGTTCGGTCCACGTCGGCTCGCGTCGGCCCCGCAGGACCCGGACCCTCGTCGGAGCGGGGGATGCGTTCCGCGGCGGGTTCTACGGCGCCTGGTTCGCCGGAGAACCCCTCGCCCGGTGCGTCGCCGCCGGGAACCGCGAAGCGCTCGCCCGCATCGAGGGAGCGACCTGAGGGAGGTAGCCCGGCGGTGGAAGCGCACCTGTTCGACCGACTGGTACCGGCGCTCGAGGCGCGACGCCGGCTCCTCGCCGCGATCCGGCCCATCGACCGGGTCGAGACCGTGGCGGTCGACGCCGCGTTCGGGAGGGTCGCGGCGAAGCCCGTCGTGGCCCGCGGGCCGGTCCCTCCTTTCGCTCGGGCGACCTGGGACGGCTACGCCCTGAGGAGCCGGGACGTCCGTCTCGCCTCCCGCCGCCGCCCCAGGGCCCTTCGGATCGTCGGCGAGGTCTTCGCCGAGCAGACCTACCGCGGGACCCTCGGCCCAGGGGAGGCGGTGGCCGTGGCGACCGGCGGGGCGATCCCCGCCGGCGCGGACGCGCTCGAGATCTTCGAGGAGGTCGAGCGGGACGGCCCGGCCGTCGTCGTGCGGGGCCCGGTCCGAAGCGGGGCCCGGATCGCAGCGATCGGGAGCGACGTGCCTCGCGGGACCGTGCTGGTCCGTCGGGGGGAGGTGATCGGGCCTGCGGCGCTCGGGGCCGTCGCCGCGAGCGGGGTCGCCCGGCTCACGGTCTACGCGAAGCCGATCGTGGCGGTCGTGCCGAACGGCAACGAGCTGGTTCCCCCGGGCGGCCGCCTCCGCCCCGGCCAGATCTTCGAAAGCAACAACGCGGCGCTGGTCGCCTTCCTCGTGGCGTGCGGCTGCGAACCGCGGCCTCGGCCACCGCTGCGCGACGACGCACCCACGATCGAACGCGCCCTGCGCGGGGCGCTTCGCTCGAGCGACCTCGTGCTGGCGACCGGCGGGAGCTCGGTCGGGGAGCACGACCATCTTCCTCGACTGTTCCCCCGGATCGGGCGGCTGTTGTTCCACGGCGTCGCCGTGCGGCCGGGCAAGCCGACCCTCGCGGCCAGCTCCGGTCCCAAGCTCCTGGTCGGCCTTCCGGGCCACCCGACGTCATGCTTGTTGAACATGCACTGGCTCGTGATGCCGGTGCTCCGACGCCTCGCCCGGCTCTCCGGCCCGGGTTGGGCCGCGCGGCCGGCCCGCCTCGCCGGCCCGTCGTTAACGCCGACCCCCGGGCTCGCGACGGTCGTCCCGCTCGAGGTCCGCGGAGCGCTCGTCCGCTCGACGTTCCGCGGGTCGTCGGCGACCCGCAGCCTTCGGGCTGCCGAGGCGTTCACCATCCTCCCTCCGGGACGCAGGCCGGTCCGGACCGGCTCACGACTTCGGGTCTTCGTTCTCGACCCGCCCCTGGGCCCGCCCGGAAGCGGTTAAGCGGCCCCGTCGTTCAGGGCTTCGTGGCACGTTCAGGGCTCCCGATCGCGATCCTCGCGATCGAGGGGACCAACTGCGACCGGGAGCTGAGGGTCGCGCTCGCTGCCCTCGGCGCCCGACCGGAGGTCGTCCATCTCAAGCAGTTCGCCGGGGAGGTCGAGCCTGCGGCCCGGCGACGCCTGTCCGACTACGGGGCGCTCTTCCTGCCCGGGGGTTTCTCGGCGGGCGACTACGTCCGCGCCGGAGCGATCCTGGCGGCGCGGGTCCGGGCCTCGATGGGACCCGAGCTCGAAGAGTTCGTGCGGTCCGGCCGCCTCGTCGCCGGGATCTGCAACGGCTTCCAGGTCGCGATCGAGCTCGGCCTCCTCCCCGGCCGACCGGGCGGCCGTCTCGGGCGCGCCGAGGCCGCCCTGGTCGCGAACGACTCGGGCCGGTTCGAGTGCCGCCCGACGTTCGTCGCCTGGACGGGCGGGAGGTTCCCGCCGCTGGACGGCGTCCCCGCCGGGACGCGGTACCTGTTCCCGTCGGCGCACGGCGAGGGGAAGCTCGTCCTGGCCGGCGGCTCGGCCCGTCGGCGCGAGCTCGAGGAGAACGGCCAGCTCCTCTTCCGGTGGGTCGCCCCGGACGGCAGCGCGGCGACCTATCCGTGGAACCCGAACGGCTCCGACGGGGATGCGGCAGGGCTCACGAACGTTGACGGGAACGTCTTCGGGCTGATGCCGCACCCGGAGCGTTCGTTCTACCACGTGCAGGCGCCGGACTGGACCCGGAGCGGCTCCCCCCGAGGGTTCGGCGACGGGAAGGCGTTCCTCGAACGGGTCGTGCGCTACGCCGAGCGGCACGGCTAGCGGGCCCCGGCCGCAGCTCCCACAGGTGAAGGACCTCGCCTTCGAGGCGGCGGCTCGCGACGACGCGCAGGCGGCCCCCCTTCGCCCGCCAGCGGGCGCGCAGCCGGCGGAGCCGGCCCGCCTCCTGGACCGTCGAGACGACGACGTAGCCGAGCCCGTCCGGTTCGAGGTGGGCGGGAAGCGACGCGAGGAGGCGCGCGAGCACGCGGGCGCCGTCCGGGCCCCCGTCGAGCGCGAGGTTCGTCCAGCGGTCGGGGTCCCGCTCGGCCGGGCGCGTGGGGAGGTACGGCGGGTTCGCGAGGACCCGGTCGAAGCGGCCGAGCCCCCGGGCGAGGTCCGTCCGGACCACCTCCACGCGAAGGCGCTCCGCCCGGGCCCGCCGGAGGATCGCCCGGGTCGCGTGCGGATTGAGATCGGTCGCGACGACCCGGCGCGCCCCGGCCCGAGCGGCCTCCAGGGCCACGGCGCCCGAGCCCGCACCGACCTCGAGCACGGTCCGGTCCCGGCACCCCGGCGCGGCACGCAAGAGAAGCTCCGTGTCCTCCCGGCGCGGATAGACCGGTGCGCGGCCCCCGTCGAGGTCCGGCGCGAGCGGCCGCGGCCGGCGGAGGCGGTCGGTCAAGGAGATGCGCTCATAACCGCGCGGAGCCTAAACGCGTCGCCCTTCCGTTCGTGTTCTCCATGCCCCGCGCGCTCACGGCTCCGGTCAAGATTGGCATCACCGGCCTCCCCGGCTCCGGCAAGACCCAGACGCTCCTGCGGATCATCCAGCTCCTCGAGGAGGAGGGGGTCAAGGTCGGAGGGATGGTCACGGAGCCGATCGTCGAGAAGCACCGACGTGCCGGCTTCCAGATCACGAACTGGATGACGAAGGAGCACGAGGTCTTCGCGCACGAGGGGCTGAAGTCCCGCGTGCGGTCGGGCCGCTACGGGGTCAACGTCGCCGCCCTCGAGGGGCTGGGGTCCCGGGCGCTCGCCGAGGCCCGGGAGGCGGCGGACGTCATCGTCATCGACGAGGTCGGGAAGATGGAGGTCGACAGCGACGCGTTCACTAAGTCGGTCATGGACACGCTGGACGCCAAGAAGTCGATCGTGATGACCCTGCACAAGAAGTCGCGGAATCCGCTGCTCCAGGATATCCGTCGGAGGGACGAGCTACGCCTGCTCGAGGTGACGCCGGTCAACCGGAACCTCCTCGCGTTCAAGATCGTCCGGCTGATCACGGGACGAGCGCACTGACCCGCCTGCGGGAGGGTGCGACCGACTTCCTCGGACCCCGGGTCCGGCCGGGCGCCGGTCCCCGGCGACGGGCCGAGCCGTTCTACAACCCCGCGATGGCCCTCGACCGGGACCTCGGCGTCGCCGTCGTCCGGGCGATCGGTCGGCCGCTGGACCGCGGGTGGGAGATGACCGCGGCGACCGGGGTCCGCGGGCTGCGCCTGCTCCGCGAGGGCTCCGCCTTCCGCGAGTTCGCGTTCACCGAGACGAGCCGAGCCGCCTACGAGGTGCTCCGCCAGAACCTCGCCGACGAACCCCGCGCGGTGGCGTTCCTCGGGGACGGGAGCGAGGCCCCGCCCGGGGCCCCGTTCGACTACGTGGACGTCGACCCGTACGGCTCGCCGCTCCCGTTCCTCGACGGCGCCCTCGCCTCGACCCGGACCGGCGGGGTCCTCGCGGTCACCGCGACCGACATGCCGGTCCTCGCCGGCGCCCAGCCGTCCGCCTGCCGGCGCCGTTACGGGGCCGCGCCGGTCCGCGGTCGCCTCGGTCCCGAGGGGGGGCTGCGGATCCTCCTCATGGTCCTCGCGCGCGAGGCCCGCCGGACCGGCCGCTCGATCCGTCCCCTCCTCGCCTACGTCGGCGGGCACCACGTCCGGGCCTACGTCGAGCTCCGGAGCGGGATCGCCGAGGCGGACCCGGTCCGTTCGGTCGCGCCGGAGGACTGGACGGGGCCTCCCCTCGAGGGGACCGCACCGTTCGGTCCGTTCTGGCTCGGTCCGATCGTCGACCGGGAGCTCGCCGGGCGCCTCGAGGTGCCGGCGACCGCCGAGCGCGCCCGGCCGCTCCGCCGGTTCCTCGACCTCCTGCGCGACGACGCCGAGGTCGACCGGCCGTTCTACTACGAGGCGAACACGATCGCCGAGCGTCTCGGCCTACCCCGGCCACCGGCGCTGGACGACCTCCTGGCCGAGCTCCGTAGGGAAGGCTACCGGGCGGCGCGGACCCACGTCCGCCCGGAGGGCCTGCGGACGGAGGCGCCGCGGCCGGTCGTCGAGGCGGCGGCCCGGTCGCTGGTCGACGCCGGTCAGTCCCAGAACGCCCGGGTCCGGGCGTAGGCCCGCTCGGCGCGGAGCAGCTCGGTCAGGAACGCGTCGTCGTCCCGGTACGCCCGCGACAGGAGCCGGCGCGCGGTCTCCGGGCCGACCCCGCGTGCCGCGAGGGCGAGGAGCGCCCTTTCCCCGTAGTGCGCGACGAGCTCGGCGGACGTGTAGCCCGCCCGGACGAGGGTCTCCGTCTCCGGCGCGGGAGGGCGCGGACGTCGCGTCCGGGACGGGCTCGCACGCCGCTCGCTACGCCACTTCGCCTTGGCGTACCGGGCGAGGCGCTCGACTTCCGCCTCCCGGCGGGCCGAGGCGACGGCGGAGAGCGACCCGTGGCAGACGAGGCAGCGGCTCCCCCCCTCGGACCGGTACTTCAGGGGGGTCGTGGACCGCGTGAAGCCGCACCGGAGGCAGACGAGGACCAGCGGCTCCTTCTCGAGCCGCTCCCGGATCGCCCGCAGGAGCGTCGGCGGCGGCTGGTCCGGCACGGCCCTCCAGCGCAGCCGTTCGAGCGGGGCGTCGCTCACGGGCGAGCGTGCGGCCGCGACGACCTCGATCGCCCCGGCTCGGACCTGCTCCAGGACCTCCCGGGCGTGCTCGAGGTCGTACCGGTCGTGGAGGGTCTTGTCGAGGACCTCCTCCCCCAGGGGCGTCGACCGGCTCTCCTGCAGGAGCGGTTCGAGCGCCCGGAGCTCCTTCGGGTCGGAGGAGGCGCCCACGATCCCGAGCTTCCGGGCGACCGTGAGGAAGACCCAGCGGTAGTCGAGGCCGGACGGCACGAGCCGCTCGACCAGCGGCTCGAGCGCCTCCGGGTCGACGCGGAAGGCGTCCACGAGCGCGGACGGCTCGAGCGCGATCGGCAGCTCGAGCACGAACCAGGTCGGCTCGACCGCCGCGACGTCGACCCGGCCGCCGAGCCGGGCCGTGAGCAGACCGGCGACCGCGACGGCGAGCGTCTCGTTCGTCCGGGTGCCGAAGCACGCGCCGTACACGACCAGGCGGCCGTTCGGGGTGACCGTGACCCGCCGATCGGTGGCGAGCGAGCCGGAGGCGAGGCCGTCCTGCCGCCGGAGGGCGAGGCGTGTACGGTCGTCCGCGGGGACCGGGTACGCGTCGAACGTGCCCGTGCGACGTAGCTCACCGATCTCCTGGGCGACGTCGTACGGGACCGGAAGGTCCTCGCCCGCCCACCGGGGCTCTTGGCCGAGCTCCTGGACCTGCTCGACCAGGAGCTCTCCCTCCCGGTGCTCGACGACCTTCCAGGTCTGTCCGTGGAGCAGGAAGATCTCTTCCGGCTGCGCGAGGATCTGCGTGAGGACGAACCGCTCGTCGAGCGTACCGATCAGGCGACGCGTCGCGAGGTCGCGCAGGCGATAGGTCCGCTCGTCGGGGATGAGCGAGAGCGAGGCGTAGAACCTCCGGAGCGTCGCGCGCCCCGCGACGAGCGTCCCGGCGGACTCCCGGGCCAGGGAGAGCCCCTCGAGGTAGCCGATCAGCTCCGACCAGTCGGTGTCGGTGAGGTCATGGACCGGCGCGGCGACCCGGAACCGCTCGACCAGACGGGCCCGGTCGACCGAGCCCTCCGCCCGGAGCTCGGCGACGATCTGCTGGGCCGCGGCGAGGCGGTTGCGCGTCCGCCACAGGACCGGCTCGACCAGGCCCGCGTCGGCGCGCCGCGCGAGGACGGCCGCCTCCTCGAGGTCGTCGTCGTCGAGCGCCACGATCGTCCCGTGGATCGTCCGGTCGAGCCGATGGCCGGACCGGCCCACCCGCTGGACCAGGCGTCCGACCTGGTGAGGCGAGCCGAACTGGACGACGTGGTCGATCGCGCCGATGTCGATGCCGAGCTCGAGGGAGGAGGTCGCGACCAGCGCGCGGAGGGCGCCGTCACGGAACTGGCGCTCGGCCTCCTCCCGCACCTCCCGCGAGAGGGAACCGTGATGCACCGCGATCGGGAGGTCCGGAGCGAGCCGCTGGAGACGGGCGGCGAGCCCCTCGGCCGTGCGGCGCGTGTTGACGAACAGGAGCGTGGTCCGATGCTGGCGGATCTCCTCCTCGACCGCCCTCATCCCGAGGAGCAGCTCCCGGTCGGCCCGCAGCTCGCGCAGGAGCGTCGGGTCGAGCGGCTCCGCCGGCTCGCCCGGCCGACGGGCGGAAAGCTCGAGCGGTCGCCGGCTCGCCGCGACCAGCACGCGGATCGCCCGAGGCGCCGGGGCCAGGAAGCGGGCGACCTCCTCCGGGTTCCCGACCGTTGCCGACAGGCCGATCCGGCGGAGCGGCCGGCCGGCGAGCGCGTCCAGGCGTTCGAGCGTCAGCGCCAACTGCGCCCCCCGGTCGGAGCCGACCAGCTCATGGACCTCGTCCACGACCACGACCCGCGCGTTGCGGAGCGCGGCGCGGAGGCGGCGACCGACCAGGAGCAGCTGGAGCGTCTCGGGCGTCGTCAGGAGGAGGTCGGGCGGTCGCCGGGACTGGGCCAGCCGTGCGGAAGCGCTCGTATCTCCGTGGCGGACCGCCGCGGTGAGCCCGACCTCGCGGGCGAAGGCGACGAGGCGCTGCTCGAGGTCGCGGTTGAGCGCACGGAGCGGGGTGACGTAGAGGATCGACGTCGCCGGGCTCTCCTCGCGCAGGCGCCGCGAGAGGAGGGGGAACAGCACGGCCTCGGTCTTGCCGGTACCCGTCGGGGACAGGAGCAGGGCGTCGCCCTCGCCGAGGAGGAGCGGGAACGCGAGCCGCTGGATCTCGGTCGGCTCGCGGAAGCCCCCCCGCGCGGCCGCGACGAGCAGCCGCTCGTCGATGCCGGGGACGTGCGGAGCGGAAGCCTCCATCGCCACCCCGGACGGAGACGGCCGACGGCGGAAAGGCGTGCCGGTCCGTCTAGACCTGCGAGCCGGGCTCGAGGTCGAGCATCCTCAGTCCGAAGCTCTCGACCAGCGGGCGGCCGAACGCGCGGCCGGGGAACGTCACCACCAGGAGCTCCTGCAGGCTCCCGACGGTCGCCGCCATCAGGTGGCCCCCCACGAGAGCGTGCTCGGGGCCGGCGAGCGCGGCATGGAGGTGGATCGACGGCTTCCCGTCCGCCCGCGCGATCGTACCGTGGAGCCCCACGACCTCGTGCGGGACCGTGAGCTCGCGCGGGCGGTACTGCCCGCCGTCCCAGTAGCCCACGGTCGCCCGCCGGAACATCCCGATCCCGAACGCGACCGCCCCGGCGCGGACGTCCTCTCGGGTCGCGAACGCGCCGAGCGTTTCGAAGAGGTCCTGCCCGTCATCGAGGCGGAGGAGCCACGTGCTCCCCTCACGCACCGCCTGCACGCTCGCGGGGACCGTCGAGGGCTCTTGGGCGTTGCGTCACCTCCCGCAAAACGGTAAGGCGTTCGACCCCCCTCGGGACGCCGGATGATCCCCGCACCGGTCCCCGGCCGCCCTCGCCCCGAGGAGGAGCTCGTCCGCCTCCTGCAGGACCGCGGGCCGGCCTTGGTCGCCCTCTCCGGGGGCGTCGACTCGTCGGTCGTCGCATCGCTCGCCTGCGCCGCGCTCGGCCCGGGCGCGCTCGCGGCCACGGTCGTGAGCGGTTCGGTCTCGTCGCGCGAGATCGAGGCGGCCCGTGCGGCGGCCCGGGCGGTCGGAGTCCGCCACTTGCTCGTCGACGCCGAGCCGCTGTCCGATGCCGGGTACCGGGCGAACGGCGCGGACCGCTGCTACCGCTGCCGCACGGTCGAGACGCGGGCCCTCCGTGAGGCCGGGGAGGCCGAGGGCGTGGGGCAGTACCTGGACGGGATCCAGGTGGACGACCTGGGCGACGACCGTCCCGGGATCCGTGCGATGGACGCGGCGGGGTTCTTCCACCCGCTCCTCTGGGCAGGTTGGACCAAGGCCGACGTCCGCCGCTACGCCCGCTCCGTCGCGCTGCCGAACTGGGACCGTCCGTCGAACGCCTGCCTCGCCTCCAGGGTCGCCCGCGGCGAGCCGATCTCCCCCGAGCTGCTCGCCCGGATCGACCGAGCGGAAGGCGTGCTCCTCGACCGAGGGTTCCGCCGGGTCCGGGTCCGGGTCCGCGGTGGCGAGGCCCGGGTCGAGGTCGATCGCTCCGAGGTCGACCGCTTCGAGGACGTCGCGCTCCGCGCCGACGTCACGAAGCGCCTGCGAGAGCTCGGCTTCCCTGTCGTGACGCTCGACCCCCGCGGCTACCCTATCCGCGAAAGGCTTCCGGTCGTCCGATGACCCGCGCCCCGGCCGTCGCCCCGAACCCCCCGCCGCTCCCGGGACGGTTCGAGCTCGTCACCGACATGGTGCCGCAGGGGGACCAGCCGCGGGCGATCGACGACCTCGTGCGACGCCTCCGCGACCGGGAGAAGTTCGTGACCCTCCTCGGGGTCACGGGAAGCGGCAAGACGTTCACGATGGCGGAGGTCGTCCAGCGCCTCCAGCGCCCGACCCTCGTGGTGAGCCCGAACAAGACGCTCGCCGCGCAGCTCGTCAGCGAGTTCCGGGCGCTCTTCCCCCAGAACGCCGTCGAGTACTTCGTCAGCTACTACGACTACTACCAGCCCGAGGCGTACGTCCCCCAGATCGACCTGTTCGTGGAGAAGGACGCCCAGATCAACGAGGAGATCGACCGTCTCCGTCACCGGGCGACCCAGGCGCTCCTCACCCGGAGGGACGTCCTGATCGTCGCCTCGGTGAGCTGCATCTACGGCCTCGGCTCGCCGGAGGACTACCGCGCCTCGGTCGTCGCCCTTCGGGTCGGGCAAGAGGTCCGACGCAAGGAGCTCCTCGACCAGCTGGTCCGGATGAAGTACGCCCGCAACGACGTCGAGCTCCGCCGCGGGCGGTTCCGGGTCCGGGGCGGGACGATCGACGTGATGGATGCCGGCGAGACGATCCACCGGCTCGTTCTCGAAGGGAACACGCTCGGGGCGATCGCCGAGCTCCACCCCGTCACCCAGGAGGAGCAGCGTGAGCTCTCGGAGCTGTTGATCTTCCCGGCGACGCATTTCCTGACGATCGACGAGCGGTTGCGCTCCGTCCTCGTGGAGATCGAGAAGGAACGCGACGGGCGGGTCGCCGAGCTCAAGGGCGAGGAGAAGATCGTCGAGGCCCAGCGCCTCCGGGGCCGCGTCGACTACGACCTCGAGATGCTCCGCGAGACCGGCTACTGCTCCGGGATCGAGAACTACTCGCGCTACTTCTCCGGGCGCAAGCCGGGGGAGCCCCCCTACACGCTCCTCGACTTCTTCCCGGACGACTTCCTCGTCTTCCTGGACGAGTCCCACGTCGCGGTCCCGCAGCTCCAGGGGATGTTCAAGGGCGACCGCAGCCGCAAGGACAACCTGGTCGACTTTGGCTGGCGCCTGCCGTCGTGCCGCGACAACCGCCCGCTGCGGTTCCCGGAGTTCCTCGCGCACGTTCCCCAGGCGGTCTTCGTCTCCGCGACGCCCGGTCCGTTCGAGCGGAACGCCTCCCGCGGGCTGGTCGAACAGATCATCCGGCCGACCGGCCTGGTCGACCCCCCGATCGAGGTGCGACCCCTGGAGGGCCACATCGCCGACCTGGTGCGGGAGCTGCGGGCCTGCGTGGAGCGGGGCGAGCGGGCCCTCGTGACGACGCTCACGAAACGCACGAGCGAGGACCTCGCCGACCACCTCGCCCGGCTCGGGCTCAAGGTCCGGTACCTCCACTCCGAGGTCGAGACGATGAAGCGCGTCGAGATCCTGCGCGACCTGCGGCTCGGCCGGTTCGACATCCTGGTCGGGATCAACCTCCTCCGGGAAGGCCTCGACCTTCCCGAGGTCAGCTTCGTCGCGATCCTCGACGCCGACAAGGAAGGCTACCTCCGCAGCGAGACGTCGATCGTCCAGACCGCCGGCCGCGCCAGCCGGAACGTCGGAGGGAAGGTCGTCCTCTACGCCGACCGCACGACCGGCTCGATGCGGCGGGCGATCGCCGAGATGGCCCGGCGGCGGTCGGCCCAGCTCGCCTACAACGCCGAGCACGGTATCGTCCCGGAGTCGGTCCGCAAGGAGATCCGCTCGTTGCTCGCCCCCGAGGCCGGGGCCGAGCCGACGGTGGCGAGCGAGCCGGTCGGCCCGAAGGGCAAGGCGAGGCTTGCCCTCCTCCTCACCAACCTCGAGGAAGAGATGCGCCTCGCCGCGGAGCGGCTCGACTTCGAGGAGGCGGCCCGCATCCGCGACCGCCTGCGCTCGCTCCGCCGCCCTGCGGAGGCGACCGCCCCGCGGCCCAGGTAAACCGGCTTTGCCGGCGGCGGAAGAACCGTTTTATCGGTAGGCGCCTCCGGGCGGGCCGTGGCCGCCGTGCCGGGGGCGTCCTCCGCCCCGGGGTTGAAGGGGCTCCGTCGGCCTGGCGCCGTCACCGACCTGCTGTTCCTGGAGGCGTGCGCGGGCCTCGAACCGACCCGGCTCCGACCGATCGCGGACGCTCTCGGGCTCACGGTCCAGGCGGTCTCCCACGTGTTCCGCTCCTTGCGCAGCCGCGGTTGGGTTGTCTACCGCGACGGCCGCTACCGCCTGACCCTCGAGGGCGTCGCGGGGCTGCACGAGACCCTGACGGGTCTCGGGGACGACGTCCGCTCGCGGCTCGCGGGGCTGCACGTGGTGCGGTCGACGCGAGCGCTCGCCGACGGGCGGCTGGAGGCCGGGGACGTCGTCGCCCTCGAGGTTCGTGACGGCCTCCTGACCGCGCGACGGGGCAGTGGGGGGGCCTCCCGGGGCCGGGTCGTGCGAGGCGCCCGGCCGGGGGACCTGGTCGAGGTCGGCGAGCTGGAGGGGATCGTGCCCATCACCCCCGCGCCGATCCGCGTCGTGACCGTTCCGGAGCCCGCCCTCCGTTCCCCCGACCTCGCCGTGCGGCTCGCCCGGGCCCTACGGGGGGTCGACGGCCCGGTCGCGGTGGTCGGGCTCGAGACCTTCGTGGCCGTACGCCGGCGTACTCCGGTGCCGGTAAGCCGCTTCGCTCCGACCGCCGTCTGCCGCGAGGCGTCCCGTGTCGGCGTCCCGAGCACCCTCGTCGTCCTCGACAAGGACCTTCCCCGGGTCCTCGGCGAGCTCGCCGGGCCGAGCCCGCCGTCGGTCGAGATCCTACCCCTCGGCGCTCTCCGACGGCCGCCGGGCCGCCGCAGGCGGGGCCGCGACCGGGGCGCCAGGGCTGGCGCGCCGTAGCGTCGCGACGAGCGTCTCCTCCCCGGCGACCTCCGTGGCCCCGCCCGCGAGGAGCTCCCGGTACGCCGAGACCGCTCGGCCCCCGCAGAAGTCGCGGGCGGAGATCGGGGGCCGGTCGAGGAGGAGCACCGGGACCCTCCCGACGAACGGACGCAGATCCTCCAGGTTCGCGACGTTCGACGGCCCGACGGCGAACGGGGCCACGACGATCGCCGCGGCCCTTGACAGGAGCTCCGCGTGGCGGGCGCGGACGGTAGCGCCGAGCGGGGCGAACGGGGCCTCGATCGCGGCAGGGATCGCGAGCGCCTCGGCCGTCTCCGCGTCCGTATCCAGCAGATGGAGGGCCCCGACCGACAGCTCGAAGCCCGCGTCCGTGAGCGTACGAAGCAACCCCGACGCCGAACCGCCCCCGCCGACGACATGGACCGGTCCCCGGAGCGCCGCGCTCGGGCGCACCGGCCGGTCGGCGACCAGGCGGCGCGAGATCAGGTACGGCAGCCCCGAGGCCGGGTCGCGTCGGAGCTCCGCGTCGACCCCCCAGACCCGACCGAGGAGCTCCGACGAGAGGATCTCGCCCGGCGGCCCGTCGGCCACGCAGCGACCTCGCGCCAGGACGACGATGCGGTCCGCGAAGCGGGCGGCGAGGTTGAGGTCGTGGAGCGCGGCGACGGCGGTGAGCTGTCGCTCTCGGACCAGGCGGCGGACCCGGGACAGGAGGTCGAGCTGGTGGCCGACGTCGAGGTGGCTGGTCGGTTCGTCCAGGAGGACCAGCGGAGCCCCCTGGCTGAGCGCCCGGGCGAGCACGGCCCGCTGCCGCTCCCCTCCGCTCAGCGAGAGGAGCCCGTCCGCCGCGCGGTCCGCCAGCCCGACCTCCGCGAGGGCCGTTCGGACGAGCCCACGGTCCGCTTCGGTCTCCCTGCCGAAGGTCCCGTGCGACGCGTACCGGCCGTACAGGACGTAGCGGAACAGCGGCACGTCCTCCCGGAGACCCTCCTCCTGGGGGACCCAGGCGACCCGGTGGGCGCGGTCCCGGATCGAGAGGCGGCCGACGGGCGTGCCGAACAGCTCCACGACGCCGCCCGACACGTCCACGAGACCGAGCGCAGCCCGCAGCAGCGTCGACTTCCCGGAACCGTTCGGTCCGGTGAGGGCGAGGAACTCGCCCGACGCGACGTCCAGGTCCACGTCCTGGAGGGCGCGCCGGCTACCGTAGGTCACGCTGACCCCGGAGAGCCGGAGCGCAGGTTCGATGGCGGCAGGCATCACCGGCCCCCCATCAGCTCCGACCGCCGCTGACGGAAGAGCAGCAGGAGGAAGAACGGCACCCCGGCGAACGCGGTGAAGATCCCCACGGGGAGCACGGTGGACGGGAAGACGAGGTTCGCCGCGTCGTTCGCGGTGACCAGGAAGATGGCCCCGAACGCCGCCGAGCCGGGCACGACCAGACGGTAGTCGGTCCCGACGAGGCGACGCACGACGTGGGGCGAGACCAGGCCCACGAAGCCGATGACCCCGGTGAACGCGACGGCGACCGCCGTGACCAACGAGGCGAGGAGCAGGACCGAGAGCCGGACCCGCCGGGCGTCCACCCCGGCGCTCGTGGCGACGTCCGGCCCGAGCTGCATCAGGTTGAGCTCGCGCCCGAGCAGGGCGAGGGGGGTGCCGAGCGCCAGGACGCAACCGAAGGCGACCGCGTCGATCTGCCAGCTGGCGAGCCCGAAGCCCCCGAGGAGCCAGAACGTCACCTGCTCCGCCCCGAACGGGTTCCGGAGGAGCACGAGCGACAGGACGCCGGAGAGGAGGTAGGCGATCGCCACCCCGCTCAGGAGCAGGGTCTCGACGGAGCTTGCGCGCCCGCTCGCGACGGCCAGGATGGCAAGACCGGTCGCCGCCGCTCCCAGGAAGGCGAAGGCGGGGAGCACGACGTCGAGATTGCCCGGATGGATCCGGTAGACGTAGACGATCGCCGCCCCCAGCGTGCCGCCGCTCGAGATCCCCAGGAGGTACGGGTCGGCCAGGGGGTTGCGGAAGATCCCTTGGAGCGCGCTTCCGGAGATCCCGAGGCTGGCTCCCGCGATGAGGGCGAGGAGGACCTCCGGCAGGTAGAGCTGCCAGACGATGAAGACGCGGGTGCTGCACTGCGCCGGCGTCGCCGAGGACCCGGCGCACGGGTTGCGAAAGAGGGTCCCCCCGCTCAGCTGGTGGAGCAGGATCTGGAGCGTCGTCCGGAACGGTATCTCGACCGGGGTGCGGAGCAGGCCGCCTCCGAGGAGCAGCAGCGTCGACACCAGGACCAGGCCGAACGTGCCGACGACCAGCGCGGCGAGCGCGCTGCCGCGGAGGGCGCGGGAGGGGTCCGGGGTCGGGCGAGCGGCCGAAGCCAGCACGCGTGCCCTCGTTCGGCTCCGCGCCTAGGCGGGGTGGAACACGTCGAGCAGCGCGGGGATCCCGTCCAGGATCATCGTAGGATCGGCTTCGGTGAGCCAGTTGGAGTCGATCCCGGTGACGTTGCCGTCGTGTACGGCCGCGAACTCCGACCAGGACGGGCCGGCGGCGTAGGAGCTCTCGGTGAGCCCGAAGCCGGTTCCGTAGACGATCCAGTCGGGCTGCGCGGCCAGCACTTGGGCCGCGCTCAGCTCCGGGTAGGACGTGGTCGCGTTGGCGCTGATGCTCCTCGCCCCGGTGATCGTCAGGAGGGATTCGCCGAACGTCGCCGGTCCGAACGTCCAGTAACCCGCCGCATCCGCCGAGTAGGTGAGCAGGACCGTGGGCAGCTCGGTGGCGCCGTCGGTCACGTTGGTCGAGTTGTAGAGCTCCGAGCTGAGCTGACCGTTCAACGACGCCGCCCGGGCCTGGGCCCCGAAGATCTCCCCGACGAGGGAGGCGTCCACGAGGACCCCGCTCAACGTCGGGGGCTGGAGCATCACGACCGGGACGCCGAGCTCGCTCGAGATCTCCTCGACCGCGGCGGTGGAGACGATCGTCGCTGCAAGGACCAGCGACGGGGTGAGGTTCGCGAGCATCGACGGCACGAACTCCGGGCTGACCTGGACGCACATGGACGAGCTCAGGTTCCAGAGGGCGACCTGGTCGGGGGAATAGTCGTCGGCCAGGCCGCCGTCCGCCGCGGCGTAGCAGTCGACGCCGACGATGTGGCTGCGAAGGCCGAGGTGGAACAGGAGGTCGACGATGCTCGGTCCCAGCACGACGACCCGGGACGGCTCGAACGGCACCGTCACCGTCCGGCCGAGGTCGTCCGTCACCGTCACGCTCCCGGGGGCCGCGGCCGGCGACGGGGAGATGAACGCCGCGGTCAGCGCCACGCCCGCTCCGGCGACGACGAGCACGATCACCACGACCCAGGTGAGCGGTACCCCGGCCGGGGACGCGGGCGCAGGACCCGGTATCAACGACATTGGAATCCAGACAAATACTGTTTCATATAACGATTCTCGCGGTGCCCGTCTCCCGTCGCCCCGCCGGGACAAAGGCTATCTCCGCCGGCACTCCCGAGGGTGGTTGGTGGGAGCATAGGCTAATCTGGCAGACCAGCGGGCTCCAGTCAGGCGGCCGCCCGGCCGACTGGTATGATGGGTCTGCGGAGGGACGCCCAGCGTCCCCGTGACGAAAGACTGGAGCGCGCGGAGAGACCCGCATATCGGGGTTCAAATCCCCGTGCTCCCACTCGCCCCACGACGCGCCTCCCCCACGATACGGTCGTCGATCACCCTGGCGCCGATCCGGTCCAGCCCGGTGGGACGATGCTCACCGGGTCGGCCGACGAGCTCGGAACGCAGCGGCTCGCGAGCTCCGCGCGGGCGGCGACCCCCGGAGCCTCGGGGGCCCCCGCCCCAGCCCCCGACTTTATCTCGGTGACCTCGCTCTAGTGTCCGGCGGTCCGCCCGATGCTCGAGCTCTCCGAACCGCTCACCGTCTGGCTCCAGGCAAGGGACCTGGAAACGTCCCGGCGATTCTACTCCGACCGCCTCGGGCTGCCTCTCTGGCGCGAAGAGCCCAAGGTCGCCCTGCACTACGGCGTCGGTGGTGGCCTGCTGTCGATCCGTGTCGCCGCAGACAGCGACCTGCCGCCCCGCGGGAGCCAGCTCGTCTTTGCGGTAGGTTCCGGGATCGACGAACTCTGCGCCGACCTCCAGAGCCGCGGGGTCGTG
This sequence comes from Thermoplasmata archaeon, assembly GCA_035624925.1. Lineage (GTDB taxonomy): Archaea > Thermoplasmatota > Thermoplasmata > Lutacidiplasmatales > UBA184 > Lutacidiplasma. The sequence goes on along the minus strand of DASPQN010000003.1, from coordinate 6,864 downwards.
TTCGAGCAACCTCTCGCCGACCGCCCGTCCGGCCGGTCCGCGATGTTCCGGGACCCGGACGGCCACGCGCTCTGGGTCTGCCAGCCGTCGGCCACCGAGACACAGTTCTACCGCTGGCGCCTCGCGCGGCGGGTCCGGACCCGGCCGGTTGCCGGCCGACGGCCCGCTAGGACCCGCCGCCACGAGCCCCAGGCGCCGTCCCGGCGCCGTCCCCACCCGACCGAGATGTAGATCCCTCGGGCCGACCGGTTGGCCGGCCCGACCGCCGGCCCGCTCCCCCGAGCGCCATCGATTCCTGGAGGCCGAAGGCGTTCGCTCCGATGCCGGCGGACCGGCGGGGATAAGAGGGCGCGGTCGCCGTGCCTCCGCTCGTGGAGCCCCCGGCGAGCGCTCCCGGTCCGTCCCCCGCGGGCTCGTCGATCCCGACGCCTTCGCACCCCCTGACGCTGAGCTCGGGTGGGGTGTTCGGCGTCAGTCTGCTGGTCCAGCTCCTCGGCGTCGTGGGGAGCATCTTCCTCTACAAGCAGATGCTCGGGGTCGCCGGCGCGGCGATCATCGGGACCGCCCAGTTCTTCCTGCTCATCGGCTCGTCGATCAACGGCGTCGGCGACCTCCGGCTAGGGACCGCCTACACCTACTTCCTCGCCCGAGGCAAGCCCCCGACGGACAACACGTCGACCTACTTCGTCGTCCGACTCGCGATGGTGAGCAGTGCCGGCCTGCTCCTGTTCGTCATCGCCCCGCTGTCGATCGCGGGCCACCAGATCGCCAGCGGCCCGGCCGAGATGACCTCGCTCGGGATCTTCCTCGCGCTCCCGGTCCTCTGGTCGTTCTCCACGGTCTACAACAGCATGTTCATCGGTCTCGGCAACTCGCTCAAGGCGCAGTACCCCTCGCTGGTCGAGGCGCTCGTTCGCCTACCGGTCCTGTTCTACGTCGCCTACCACGTTCGGAGCGTCGAGGGCATCACCGTCGCGTACGCTGTGGGCGCCGCCGCGTCGGCCCTGTTCAGCCTCCCGGCGCTGCGTCCGAAGTTCCGGAGCTTCCGGCGGGCCGAGGCGAGGCGGTTGTTCCGGTTCGCTTGGCCGCTGATGGCGAGCCTGATGCTGAACTACATGGTCACGAACATGGTCCCGCTGATCGTCAACGCCGGGCTCGGCCACACCGAGCTGTCGATCTTCCTTGCCGCCAACGGTTGGCGCGTGCTGGTGCTCTCGCTTCCGCTCGCGGTGACCACGCCGCTGTTCCCCTACCTCGCCGGGCTCCACCAGCGGGGGGACCACGAGGCGGTCCGACGAGGGACCTGGCAGGCGCTCCGTTTCGCGTCGATGTTGCTGGTCCCGGGGGTGGTGGCGGTCGTCACCTACCGGTACACCTTCCTGAACACCTTCTCGAACAAGCTCTACGCCACGGGGGGAGCGCTCCCGCTCGCGATCCTCGTCGCTGGGGCGATCCCGCTCGCGCTCAGCCAGATCATCCAATCGTCGATCAACGCCATCGGACGTCAGCGGCTCGAGCTGTACATCACCAGCACCCAGGTGGTGGTGCTCTTCGCCGCCGTCTTCGCGCTGATGCCGCCGTGGGGGATCGTCCGCCTCTTCCCCGGCCAGTACGGGGGGATCGTCGCCGGCTCGGTGGCGGTGCTGCTCTCCTCGTGCGCGGCGCTCGCCCTGAACACCTACTTCATGGAGACCTTGATCCGGGTCCACATCGACCCCCGCTCGATCCTCCGCATCACCTTCAGCGCCGCGGTCTCGTTCGCGTCGCTGTCGTTCATCAACCGGGGTCGTCCGTTCCCCGTGACGGACGGCATCCAGCTCCTGGCGGCCGTCGTGATCGGTTTCGTCGTCTACTTCTTGGTCCTCGCCGGGGTGGGCGAGCTCACGCGCGATGACATCCGGCGGATCGGGGCGTCGATGAGCCTGCCGTCGGGGTTCCTCTCGTTGCTGGGCCGGCTCTGCTGGAACGCGGCCCCCCCTGACCTGGCCCCCGTCGCCCTGGCCCGGGCTCCCGGCTTCGCCTCCACCGAACTTCCTGAGCCGTTCACGGGGACGACCGAGCTCCCTCCCCTCGCTCAGGTCCCTTCCGACGGGGGGTCGGAGGCGGGCTCCGGGGAGAAGCGTCGGCTCCCGTGAACGGCCGGCGGCACGGCGCGCCCGCCCGTGCCCGCCGACCGACGGCCGTGGCGTGCGAGACGGCTAGACCGTCCCAGACGTTAAGCCGCGACCCCCGCTGCTGCGGCCCATGAACGTCCCCGTCCCGAACCTCCGGTCGCCCCGGGGCATCGACCGCCCTGGGCACGGCCGGCGCGCCGGTCGGACCGCGAGCCGCGGCGAGCCGTGGGGGACCCGTTCGGGTCCCGGATGAGCGAGGTCGTCCTGCGGAGCCGGGAGCTCCGCAAGGTCTACGCCTCGAGGTCGGGGCCGTCGGTCACGGCGCTCGCCGGCATCACCCTGGACGTGCAACGGGGCGAGCGCATCGCCCTGCTCGGACGGAACGGCGCCGGCAAGACGACGTTCCTGCGGATCGCGTCGACCCTGCTCCGGCCGACCTCCGGGGCGATCGAGGTGTTCGACGTGGACGTGGCCCGGCACCCGGAGAGGATCCGGCCGTACATCGCGGTCGTCCCCCAGGAAGGCAAGCCGTTCTTCCATCTCACGCCCCGCGAGCAGATCTACACCTACCTGCGCGCCCGGGGCCTGGTGCGCGAGACCGCGAAGGCCCGGACGGAGGTCGCCCTCGAGCAGATGGGGCTCACCGATTTCGCCGACCGGCTGGCCATCACGCTCTCCGGCGGGCAGCGCCAGCGCACGATGGTCGCGACGGTGATCGCGACGGAGGCGCCGCTCCTGTTCCTGGACGAACCGACGATCGGGATGGACCCGTTCGCCCGCCGATCGGTCTGGGCCTCGCTCCGCGACCTGACGCGACGCGGCTCGACCATCGTCCTGACGACGCACTACCTGGACGAGGCGGACGCGCTCAGCCAACGGCTCTACATCATCGAGCGCGGCCAGCTCCTCGTCAGCGGCACCGCGGAGGACCTCAAGCGCTCGGTCGGCGGGACGTTGAAGGTGCACATGCCCGACGGCGCGGGGTCGGTCGACCGGTTCCGCAGCTTCGGCTCGTGCGTCACGGACGGCGCCGGGCTCACCGTGATCGTCGCGCCCGAGCGCCTCGGCGAGCTGATGACCGTCGCCGTCGGGGCGCGGCTCACCGCCACGGTGGGCCCCGTGACGCTCGAAGAGGCGTTCCTGAACGTGGTCGGAAGGTCGATCGATGCGGACTAGCCTCGCCGAGGCCCCCCGGCCGTTCCAGGGGCTCGCGGCGTTCCTGTGGACCGAAGCGCTGGTCCAGGCGCACGAAGAGCTCGCGATGGCGACCTCGATGCTCGTCCAGGGGGTCCTCCTCGTCTTCGTGTGGATCCTCGACCCGGCGCTCATCGGCGTCGCCCTCCTCGGGGCGGTCGTCTTCTCGATGTTCACGATGGGTCAGCGGGTGCTGAACGAGGCGGCGTACATCCGCATCGACCACAAGGCGAACGAGCTCTACCTCGCGAGCCCGCTCACCGCCGAGGGCTACTTCCTCGGCCTGTCGACCGGGGTGATGGTCGTCTACCTTCCCCCGGTCGTGGTCGTGGGGGTGCTCGCCGGCCTGGTCGTCCACCTCTCCGTGGCCGAGGTCGGGCTCCTCCTCGCCGTCGCCTCGGCCGTCTGGCTCTCGGCGGCGTCGATCGGCTACATCCTGTCGACGACGTTCCGCGACAACCGGGCGATCTGGGCGTACTCGAGCCTGTTCTTCAACGTCTTCGGGGTGCTGCCCCCGGTCTTCTACCCGCTCGGGCTGTTCCCGTCGGCCCTGAGACCGATCGTCCTCCTGATGCCCCCGAGCGCGGCCGCCGCGATCCTCCAGGCGGCCATCGGCGCGTCCCACCCGACCTCGGGTCAGCTCCTCCTGGCCGCGGTCGGGCTCGTGGTCGAGGCGTTCGGCCTGTTCGCCTTCGCGGTCCTCTGGGCGCGACGCACCGCGCGGGAGCGGTAGCCCGATGTCCGGGGCGACCGTCGGCGAGCGGTACCCGACGGTGCCGGTGCGGGGCCGTGCCCTGCCGGCGTTCCTCCTGGTCGGCTGGCGCTGGATCTCGCGCCACCCGGCGGTCGCCATCACGCCGGTCCTGCTGCCGTTCATCTTCCTCTACTTTCTCTCCCTGATCTCGCCCCCCTCGCTCCGGCCGCTCGAGATCGTCGGGGCGATGCTGTTCACGATGCAGAACATCGGCTCCTGGGTCCTCGGCGACAGCGCGACCTGGCGGATCGAGTGCTCGCTCCAGGACCTGTTCGTCGCGAGCCCGCTCGGGAGGCTGCGGTACCTGTTCGGGATCGCGTTCTCCAACCTGATCGCGATGCTGCCGGCGCTCGTCGTGCTCACCGTGCTGCTCGCTTGGGTCGGCGGCTCGGACGGCCACCCGCTCACGTGGTACGCGGGCGGGGTCGTGCTCGCGAGCCTCGCGGTGATGTGGGTCCTGTTCAGCTCGATCGGGATCGCGATCTCGAGCCGGGTACGCACCCAGCGCGAGATCTGGCCGGTCGGCAACCTGACGTTCACCCTCCTCGGGATGCTCTCGCCGCTCTACTATCCCGTGAGCTACCTGCCGCCGGTCTGGCGGGACGCCGCGCATTTCCTCCCGACGACCTATGCGGCCCTCCTGGCCCAGGGGGCGCTCGGGCTCACCCCCGCGACGCCCGCGCAGATGGCGCTCTACGCCGGGCTCCTCGCCGTCTGCGCGATGGTCGGGCTCGCCATCACCCTCCGTCTCTACCGCTGGGGGGAGCAGTGACCAGGGAGACGGAAACGTTCATGGGGAGCGGCGCCGTGGGAAGGGCGGTGCATTCGCCCACGGACTCCGCGCGCCGCACGGAACGAGACGACGGACCCCGCCCGGCGCCGGGCCCGGCCCGTGTTCCCGCGCGTCCGCGCGTCAGGGCGGCCGCCCCGTAACCATGGGTAACGAAGAGTTCGACGAGATCCTGTCAGCCCTGGACCGAGAGAGCGCGCGGATCCGGGTCCGCGCCGAGCCCCGCCGGTACAACAAGCCGGCGACCGTCATCTCCGGGTTCCCTCCGGGGGTCGATCTCGAGGAGACGACGCGGACCCTCAAGAACCGCCTCGCGACCGGCGGCTCGGTCGTCGATGGCGAGGTCTACCTCCAGGGCGACCACCGCGCGCGGATCCGGGAGGAGCTGGGGAAGCTCGGCTTCGACCCGGAGACGGTCGAGGTCTCCGACGCCGCCCTCCCGAAGCGCGGCCGTCGTGGTTAGGCCGGGGCCCCTCGCCCGGGCCCCACGCTCCGGCCGGTCCGGGCCGGACCACCCCAAGGGTCGGCGAGGACCCGACACCGCAAGGCCCGTCCGGCCGATCCCGCGGGGCGCCCCGCAGGCGAGGGGCCCCCTAGCGCAGCCGAGCTACAGCCGGCTGTGGCGGGCCGCCTTGCGCTCCCGCTCGATGCCTAGCGCCCTCAGATAGAGGAAGAACGAGTAGAAGAACAGCCCCAGGCCGGCGAGGACCATCACCAGCCCGACGGCGGGCACGACCGCCGACGTGACGAACGCCCCGGAGACGAACAGGGCCACGCCCGCCCCCCACACGACCCAAGAGCGCCTCGTGCGCCGGTGCACCTCGTCCTGGTCCGACGGAGCGAGCGGGAGCTCGGCGAGCCGGTAGCCCCGCTCGGCCAGGGCGAGCCCGTACCAGATCAGGCCGATCGCGACGCCCTCGAAGCTGAGCAGGGCGACCAGCAGCCAGATGCTCCCCCGGAGCGGCCCGGTGAACAGAACGAACGGGGTCGCGAGCATGACGACCGCCCCGACGGCCGTTACGCCGAACCCGACGATCTCCCGCCGACGGGCCGAGCGGAACGCGGCCGGGAGGTCGGGCGACGCCGGGGGTCCGCTACCGACCATCCGAATAGGAAAGGGAACGGCGCGGTAAAGGGGTTCGCTCAGGTTCGCCCACGGGTACCCCGGGCCGAGGGGCAGCCGGGCCGGACCGCACGGCAGTACCCCCCAGGAACCGCAGCAGCGCCGGAGCCGGCCGGACGCCCGACGGCCGTGACCCACCGTCAAGAGCTCGGGGCGCGGGAACGGCCCGCCGCCGGGCCGGTCCGAAGGACGGATAGCGCCTGCGGTGGGGGGCCGGTGGCCGGCCAGCCTTTAATCCCCGCTCGTAACGGGTCGATACCATGGCGGCGTACGCCCATCCCGAGGTGCTGGTCGAGACCGACTGGGTCGTCGCTCATCTGAACGACCCGCACGTGCGCATCGCGGAGGTCGACTACGACCCCGCGGCGAACTACGAGCTCGCGCACGTCCCCGGCTCGGTGCTGTTCGACTGGCGAAAGGACATCAACGACCCGGCGGCGCGGGACATCCTGAGCGCCGAGGCGATGACCGAGCTGTTCCGACGCGCGGGGATCTCGGAGTCGACGACGCTCGTCCTCTACGGCGACTTCAACAACTGGTTCGCGGCGTTCGCCTTCTGGGTGTTCACCTACTACGGCGCGAAGAACCTGAAGCTGTTGAACGGGGGCCGGAAGAAGTGGATCGCCGAGGACCGGCCGCTGACGAAGGAGGTGCCGAAGCCGGCCCCGGGCACGTTCCGCGCGCACCCGCCCGAGGCCAAGCTGCGGGTGTTCCTGGACGACGTCCGCGAGGGGCTGCCGGCGGTCAAGGCCGGGAAGCTCTCCCTGGTCGACGTCCGCGGGCCGAAGGAGTTCTCCGGGGAGATCACCGCGCCCCCGGAATACCCGACCGAGCACGCCCAGCGGGGCGGTCACATCCCCGGGGCGAAGAACATCCCGTGGGCCCAGGC
>DASPQN010000002.1:0-3073 GCA_035624925.1 Thermoplasmata archaeon | reverse complement strand
AGGGTCCAGCTGTCGGATTCCGTCACCTGGCCGGAGCCGACATCGGACACGACGGCGTGGAACGTGTCGACGTTTCCGCTCAGCGGAGCGAGCGGACCGTAGGGGCCGTACCAGAAGGCGGCGGCGGTGAGCTGGGAGCAGGTCCCGGAGCAGCCGCTGATATAGCCCGCGGGTGGGGCGCCGCCGATGGAACCGGGGTCGCTAACCGTGACCGTCCAGTTGCAGTAGTCGCCAGGAAGGAGGTTCGTCGCGTAGAGCGTCCACGTGTTGCCCGATCCGCTGAAGGTACAACCGCCTGACGCAGACGTCAGCGATTGTGCGCCGACGACCGCAGACTCGGCCAGGTAGAACGACCCCGCGCTAGCGTTGACCGTCGTGGTCGCGCTCGCGGTGTACGCCGCGAACCCGACCCCGGCCATCGCTACAACCCCGATCACCGCAAGCATCCCCAAAGCCAACTTTCTCGCCATCGCTCCTCTACTGAAGGTCCCGGGACCTTGGGGGTGTTTGAGCTAGACCTAGGACATAAGACCTAGAGACACAAACCCGGAGTTAGTATGTACCATCGCAGGCTTTCGACGGCATCCTATCCTCCGTCCAGCCGGGAGACGCCCGGGCAGGGGTCCGACGCTCAAGACGGGTGTCGGCGCTCGACAATCCATAGGTCTAGCGCGGTTCGGACCAAGAGGTCCAAACAACCGGAATTGCTCTTCACCCCGCCGGCAAGGCGGCCACCCCACGTCGGCATGGAGTTCGGTAAGTTCAGAGGAACTGCGACGACGTAGGGTTTTTTATTCTGGCTGCGATACAGCCCCCAATGTGCGCGCCTCGAATTGAGGGGCGTCTACCTTACCCGAGAGACCACACTTACCTAAGGGTGCAGGCCCGGCTTGCGCGCCGGGTTTGCGCTCCAGAGGACGCGGAGGGGCGAGCGTGACCGCGTGGAGTCGTCGCCGACGACGGTCGGCAGCCGCCATCCGTACCTCCCTAACCCTAGCTGCAGGGATCATCATGATTACCCTGGCCTATCGAGGCGACTTTGCCCCTACATTCGCGCCGTCCCTGCGGTCGCCGGCGAGCCCGTTCTCCAATGCCCAAGCCGACCTCGCCTGCCTTCCTTGTCCGGCGCTCGGTGACAAGTGCGTCCCGGTCCAAGACTGCCCGAGCGCACCATGTAACGCGTTCGCCGTGACCATCACCTCGACGTCCGTGGGTCCTGGGGGTACTTCGCTCACCGTCTTCTGGTCGACGACCGCCAACTATCCTCCCACCATCAAGTTCGGCTACGCCCCCCCGAATTCGGGGACCACCTGGATCAGCCTGGGAGCCGGGGCTACGAGCGAGACGGTGAACAGCCTGACGCCTTCCACGACCTACACGATCTATGTCGACGCGACGGAGACGTGCCCCAGCGGTGACGGAGGCCCGTACTCTGCTTCCGCCACGACCCAGGTGACGACGACTCCGCCTCCCGCAGTGATCGCAGGCTACGTCTATCTCGCCACTCCGTCGGGAACCTCGAAGACCTCCCCGGTCTACGGTGCGCAGGTCACGATCAAGGGCACGTCAGTGTCCACGGTCACGGGGGCGTCGGGCAGCTACACCCTGCGCATCTCGACGTCGGCCTCGTCAGAAACCGTCTGTACCCAGGCTCCGGGTCTCTTGAGCGCTACGGGCAGCCTACGCGCGGTGGTGTCTTTGACGGACTGCGGGAGCGTCAGTATCTCTTCGGGCGTGATCTCGCCCCTCAACCTCCTCCTCCGTCTAAACTCTACCCTCTATACGCCAGCCCAGACGGTCTACGCGAACATCGACGGTTGCTACGATCCCTTCAATTCCGCCACCTGCGTCTCCTCGTCCGGAGTAGCCTCCTCGACCGGCGTCGCGTTCTACGACATCTCGAGCCTCACGACCGGGATGAGCAGCGAGCAGGCATCCCAGGTGACGAACCCCTCGGGGGTCGGCCCTTCGCCGGACTGTCCGTCGGGTTCCAGCTGCACGTACGTCGAGCTGTCGGGCACGGTGGCCTCCGCTAACACCCAGGCGAACGTCTACTGGGAGGTCCTTCCGCTGGGGTACTACGGAAGCGGGACGGGCATCCCCCTGTCGAGCCCGATGCAGCTCACCTACTACGTCTACTCCACCTCGGCGTGCGGCCACGTGGCGCTCGACGCGTACTTCTCCGACGGGTCCTGGCTCCACTCGATCCAGAACAACCTCGGCAGTTACATCCTCGATAGTAACGGCAAGCGGATCGCCCCCGCGGACCAGTGCGTGCCGAGCGGGGTCTGGACCCCAGAGGTCGTCGACCTTAGCGAGGTGACGGGGAAGACGATCAGCTACCTCTCGGTCGGGTTCGACAACGGCGGAACGGTCAGCGGAAGCTTCCAGGCATACTTCTCCGGCATCGAGCTTCAGGGCTCGGAACAGCCGTCCTCCCCCACCAACGGGAACTTCGACGCCGGGCTCTTCGGGTGGGACGAGAGCGGAACGGTCCTCCCCACCGCGGCACACTCGGGTTTCGTCGGAGCCCCCGACGCGGTGGTCGGGTCGACGTCGCCCGTCGGTACGAACAGCCCCGCCGCGGTGAGCGAGCTCTCTCAGGAGTTCCGCGTGCCGAACATCATCGGCGGGGGATCGATCTGCCTGAACTACTACACCTACTCGAACGACCCCACGCCGACGAGCGGCTACCAGCGGGCCCTCCTGGTCGACCGGACCACCGGACTGAGCTACTACCTCGCCGGCTCCGCGACCTCTGCTGCGACCAACTACCAGCAGTGGATCACCGGTTGCCTCAACGTCACCGGCGGCTCGTCCGACCTCCGCGGGGACCGGGTCTGGATCGAACTCGTCGTCGGCCAGGCCGCCGACGGCTACACGACGTACGCATTGTTCGACGACGTTGACTTCACACCGAACGACATCATCTGGCAGGACGCGTACACCGGGTCGCCGCCGGGCAACTCGTACGGCTTCAACGGGGCGAGCATCTCACCGCTGGTCTCGGCGGACCTCAACTTCAACGAGGGGCTGTTCCCGATAGGGGCCGAGCCGACGTACCTCATCCCAT
>DASPQN010000001.1:0-11826 GCA_035624925.1 Thermoplasmata archaeon | reverse complement strand
ATGCCGGCGCGACCCCGAACGACCGTGGCCCCCCCTGGAATGCTGCGGAAGAACATCACCATCACGCCCGAGGAGGCGGCGTTCCTCGAGCGGCACCCCGAGATCAACCAGAGCGCCCTGTTCCGTCAGATCGTGGAGAGCATGATGCTCGCCGAGCGGACCCCGTCGCTCGCGTCGACCCAGTCGCTGCGGCTGGGCCGCGCTGTCTACCGCTCCGGCGCGATCATGTTCCAGAAGTCGGAAGGCTCCTCGCGCTAGCGCGGTCCGACAGATCCGGCCGACGCGGAGCGTCGGACTCCCGGAGGGCGGGCCCGAGACCGGCGAACGCCCGGTGGTCTCGGTCCTGGGCCCGGGCGAAGACGATCCCCGACGCTCCGGGCGTCGCGTCCAACCCGGCGCGGGCGGTCGTCGGGTCGAGGTCGTCCAAGGCATGCCTCGACAGGATGTGGCCGAACGCCCAACGGCGCGACCGCGCGAGGTCGGTGAACCGGGGCGCGTAATGCCCTCCCCCGACGGCGAGGGCGACCTGGTCGAGCGGGTCGGGGCCAAAGGAGCGGATCGCTTGGGCCAGGGCCGTGAGCTCCTCCCGGGTCGGTCCGACCTCCTCCGTGACCGAGATCTCGGCGAACAGGGCGGGGGCGGCGAGCTCAGGGCCGTGGTGCGTCGCCTCGAACGTCGCGGTCGTCCCGAGGGATCGGGCGGACTCGTCGAGCACCCTCAGCAGCCCGGTCATCGCACGAGGGTCGGTCGGGACCAGCGTCCGCGGGCGCCCTCCGAGGTCGGCCCGGAGGCCCGGGTTCCCCAGTGGGTGGACGGTGAAGCAGTGCTGCTGGCTCTCGCTACGGTGGACGGACGGGAAGAGCAACGTCGGGCGACGGTCGGCCAGGCTCGTCGGGAGCCGCAGGTCGAGGCGCTCGTCGTGGATGTGGGGCCCGGGCCTCCGCACGACGAAGAGGCGGGGCTCGAGCTCCCGCACCGCCGCGCCGTCCAGGTGTTCGCCGGTCGACGGCGGGGTACCCCAGCGGTCGGCGACCCCCCGGGCCACGACGTCGGGGTCGCTCAGGACGACGAGGAGGGTAGGGGGTGCGGTCGGGGCGGTCGTCCCCGCGTCCATTCAGGTCACGCGCCGATGGTCAAGGTCGTCGGTAGGGAACGGCGGGGCAGGCCCCTCCCGGAACGGCCGGCCCGGCTCACTCCTTCTCCTCGCGGAAGCTCAGCTCGCGGTGATAGCTCTGGTGCCGCGGAGCCCGCACGACGTCGGGCTCCTGCATGCAGACGACCCAGTGCGTCCGGTAGCAGACCGGGCACTTGGTGAAGAACATCCCGAGGATGGCGAACACGATCAGGATCGCCCCGATCCAGACGAACAGGATCCCGTACGCGTGCCCGCGGTGCAGGGATGGGACGACCGCGCCGATCAGGATGAAGATCAGGCCGAGGACGGCCATCGGGAAGAACCGGCCGATGACGTGCCAGCCGCGCCAGTGCCGGCGCGGGAGGTCCTCGTCATCGGCCATCAGTCACCCCGGGATCGCCCCGGTCCGCGGCCGTCAGCGTCGTCGGCAGGAGGCCCCACAGCTACCTGCATCCGCAGGTCCCTGATATGGGTTGAGGCGCGTGGGACGAGAGGCCGGCGCGGTAGGCCGGGCCGCCGAGGCGCCCCGGGTCGCCGCGGGAGCGTGCAGACCCTCACGGACGGTCCGGCCGCAGTGCAGAACGGGGTGGGACACGGGGTCCTGAGCTCGAAGGAAGAGAAAAGGGAGGAAGGGGTTGCGCCCCCTGAGGGGGCGCGCGTCCTCGCTACGAGGCTCCCGTCTAGATGACCGGGGCCGCGATCGGACAGACCGCCTGGCCCAGAGCGCCCGTTGCGCACTCGGTCACGATCGAGCTGACGACCCCGATCGACCCGTAGATCGCCATCGACGACGTGTTGTAGGTGGTGGTCGAGTTGCCGAACGAAAGGTCGACCAGCCACGCCGCCGTCATGTCGAAGGTGAACAGCACGGTGTCGTTCGGGAGGGTCGTGTTCCCGATCGAGTCGTTGAACAGGAACGTCTGCGCGATAGGCATCGCTCCCTCAATGTCGATCGAGATCGCGTACGTCCCGTTGTGCGACGAGTTCTCGAAGATGACCGGGACGGAGTAGATCACATCGCCCGGAGCGTACCCCGTCTGGTTGGGGCTCCACAGGGTCGAGTTGTTGTACCCGCCCGTGGCGTTGCCCGTCCCCGTGTACGACGTGAGGTACGTCGTGTTGTTGTTCATCTCGAAGTACGTCTGGCACGGGATGTAGCTACCGTACGTGAGGTTGAGCAGGTGGTACATCGTCCAGTTGTTACACGCGGAGATGTTCGCCAGCGTGTTGTTGTAGTACGACCCGTTCGGCAGCCAGTTCGTCGTGTTGTAGATGTTGAACGTCGCCTGGGTCCCGTTGGAGTCGTTGTACCAGGTCGCGTTCAGCATGCCGTTGTTCACGGCGTTCAAACACACCGTCGTCGTGCCGTTTCCGTTCGCGGAAAGGTTCGCGATGCTGGTGTTGTTGTTCACGCCGGGGAGGATGGTACCGTTGTAGTTCAGGATCCCCGAGACATTACAGGGTCCGTTGAACCCGCCGGTTGTGTTGTTGACCGTCCAGTTCCACGTCGCGTTCCCGGCCAGCTGCGAGGCAAACTCGATGGAGCTGTTGCCGAACACCACACCCGCCGGCGGAACGGTCAGGGTCGACCCTCCGATCTGCCGGAGCGGGGTCCCCAGTGGTCCGTAGACCAACAGCGCGGCGCCAAACCCGGCGATCAACGCTGCGGAGGCAACGATCGCCCCCACGTAGACCGCCCGGTGGCCCCACCCACCCGAGCTCGCCCGATATACTCCCCTTCGCCGATGATTCTCTCGACGCATCAGCCCACCTGAGGCATGCCATGACTTACCCCTATTAAAACCTTCAGAGGACGGTTACTGCCACATAGTATCCTTACGACCTCCGAGACGCCGGAGGACGCCCGGCAGCTCGGTGCCCGGCGAAGGCCGGGGTCCTTAGGGCCGGCGGCGTGGCCGAGCCCTCCCTGCCGCCCGGGGCCTCCCGCTCGAGGGTGTCCCTGGGTCGGGGGGAGCTGTAGCCGCGGACCGCCGGCTCCTCCGCCTGGGACCGCAACGGGACCGGGGGCCGGCGTCGGCCCAGCCCGGTTACAGCCCGGGCAACCCGTCGGACACGTGAGGGGTCACCGAAGGGTTATAGTGGGCGTCCGTACTCGGTCGGCCGGAACGTTCATGGCGCGTGCGGAGTCGACCGCCGGCTACAACCACTCCGACCGCCACGTCCATGTCCACCTCACCGACCCGCACGCGACCTACTACGATCTGGTGACCGAGTTCCTCCAGGCCGCGGGCAAGGCCCCGTACTGGTTCTGGAGACTCGTGGGCTCGTTCGGCTCCCACGAGTCGGAGAAGCTCGAGGAGATCATCTCGAGCGCCTTCGAGGCCGGGGCGTTCATCGCCCACGACCACGGAGAGGACATCGACTTCGAGTGGGTCACCGAAGAGCAGTGCGAGGAGGAGCGCCGCGCCGCCGAAGCCCCGGAGGAAGAGGAAGCGGAAGGCGCGCCGACCCCTCCGAGCCGCGCCCCGAGGCGCTCCGCCTCGGACGACGGCCCGATCGCCTGAGCCGTCGGGAGTCCGTTCCCCCCCCCAGGACCGTGCTCCCCGGGAGGGCGGGGCCCTAGACCGCTCGGCCCAGGGGTCTAGCTCCCCCGATCGGCCGCTGACCCCCGTCAGTTGGGGATCGTGTCGGAGATGACGGTGACGTTGCCCACGCCGAAGGTCGAGACGAACACCTCGCTCTGGGCCTGGTCGTAGGCGACCCCGTACGGAGCGCTCCCGACGCCGAGCAGCGCGACGACGCGGTCGGAGACCATCGAGACGACCGAGACGTTGTACGAGCCGTAGTCGGCGACGAACACCTCCTGCTGCGACGGGTCGTAGGCGAGCCCGAGCGGCTGCTCGCCGACGGGGATGGTCCGGAGCACCGAGTGCGGGTTCGCCCCCGCGACGACGTCCAGGGTGCCCGCCGTGGTGTCCGCGACCAGCATCGCCTTGCTCGAGGTGTCCCACTCGAGGTAGGCGGGGCCATAGCCGACCGCCACCGTCGCGGCGACCTTGTTCGCGTGCGCCGCGAGGATGCTCAGGTTCTCCGAGCCGAAGTTCGCGACGAACATCTGGTGGGTCAGCGGGTCGTAGGCCACGCCGTCGGGGTCGAAACCGACCACCAGGTTCGCGAGGACCTTGTTCGTCGACGTCGCGATCATCGTGACGCTGTTCGAGGAGCTGTCGGCCACGTACACCATGTGCCGGGCGGGGTCGTAGGCCAGCGCGGCCGGGTCCGGGCCCACGGTCACGGTCGCGATCACGGTGTCCGTCTTGTCGGAGATGACGCTCACGTTCGACGAGAGGTAGTTCGCGACCAGGACCTCCCCTTGGCCGGGGACGTACGCCGCGGCGACGGGGTCCTGGCCGACCTTGATCGTGCCGACGACCTTGTCCGTCTTGGACGAGATCACGCTCACGCTGTCCGTCGCGGAGTCGGTCACGTACAGCCGGTGCATGGACGGGTCGTAGGCCTCGCCCTCCGGGTTCTGGCCCACCACGACCGACTTGATGATCGACGGGGTCGTGTCGGCGATCTCCGTGATCGTGTTCGACGCGGCGTCGGCGACCACGACCTCGTGCGCGGCGGGGTCGTAGGCGATCCCCTGCGGGCTCGCCCCGACCGGGACGGACGCCATGACGGCGAACGTCTTCGCCGAGACGACGGTCATGTTGTTCGCGGCGGGGTTCGAGACGAACAGTTCGCCCTTCGGGGTGTCGAGCGTGATCAGGTTCGGGTCGCTCGGCAACTGGACCGAGCCGAGGAGCTTGTCGGTCTTGCCGGAGAGCACGCTCAGGTTCGCCGAGCCGGCGTTCGCGACGACGATGTCCTTGGTCGCGGTGTCGTACACCATGCCGATCGGGTCGGTCCCGACGAAGACGTTGCTCAGCACTTTGTCGGTCCGGGCCCCGATGATCGTCACGGCGTTCGAGAGAGAATCGGCGACGAACAGCTGGTGGTTGAGCGGGTCGAAGACGATCCCGTCGGGGCCATCGCCCGCGAGGGCGGTGCCGACCACCTTGTCCTGGCGCGTCGAGATCGCGCTGATGTTGTCCGAACCGTAGTTCGCCACGTAGACCTGGCGGCTGGACGGGTCGTACGCCATCCAGTACGGTCCCGAGCCGACGGGCACCGTGGCCACGACGGCGTTGGTCCGGTCGGAGATGATGCTCACGTCGTTGGAGTAGAAGTTCGCGACGAACACCTCGTTGTCGACCGGGTCGTACACGAGCCCCATCGGTCCGCTCCCGACCGGGACCCAGGCCCGGACGGCGGCACTGACCGCGGAAACCACGCTCACGTTGTTCGAACCCTGGTTCGCGACGAACAGCTCCTTCGTCCCCGGGTCGTAGGCGACGCCGACCGGCCCGGCCCCGACGCTCACCGAGAGCCCGACCTCGCCTCCGAGGGACTGGGCCCCGAGGCCACCCGGGGGCACCGGTGGGGGGAACTCGTTCGTCGGAGGGTTCCCTGCCGGGTGCGACGGATGGAGGATCGAGGCGACGTGCTGGACAGCGGGCCCGCAGACCGTCAGAACGAACAGCGCGGCCACCACCGTAGCGCCCGCGCGGACCCAGGGCCGGGAACCGCCCATTTCCGCCTACGGTCCCGGGGAGGCCGACGCTCAGTATAAGGGTGTGTGGCGGGGAGCGTCGTTTTGACCCCCCTACCTGGCGGGCCTATCGAGCGTCGCTCCGCCCCGGAGGGCGACGGACCGGTCCGGCTCCGCCGGCCCATCCTGCCGCGGGTCCGACCGATCGGGCCGGTTTGCGCACGTTGGGGCCCGCGTCACGGAGGTTCGTCGGCCGGGGGCCGGCGCTTCAATAACTAAATAGAACCTCCGGTCTTGCTCCAACGTCCCCGAAAGGGGGCCAGGGAGTTCCATGACTCCGGGAAGGTCGATGGGTCCCCGGTACGGCGTCTCCACTACGAGGACGACGTACCTCGGGCGGAGCCGGCACGAGTGGGTCTCAAACCCGCGGCCGGTGGGCTTCGGGTCGGCCCTCGGCGTCCCAGGGTTTTCGGATCGCGTCCGGTCTCCTCAGCGTCCCCCGGAGCCCCGGGACTGAGACGCACGTGAGCGCTACCAACGGGGCGACGGCAGCCGAATCCGAACCGTTGCCCCAGCGCTCCCGGCCCGCGCGCAGCCACCGGGATTTCGGCTTTGCCCGCGCCGGCGGCGCGCGCCGACGGGTCGACGCCAACGCCCCTCCGCCGATCGTCCGAACCCGGCAGGCGACCGCCTCCAAGCCGGGCCATGACGTCGTGCTGGACATCGAGAACCTGAAGACCTACTTCTTCACCTACGACGGGGTCGTCCGGGCGATCGACGGGATCAATCTCCAGGCCCGTGCGCGAGAGACCACGGGCGTCGTCGGGGAGACAGGCTGTGGCAAGAGCGTCACGGCGTTCTCGGTCGCCCGGCTGATCTCCGAACCCGGGATGGTGATCTCCGGCAAGGTCCGGTTGAACGGCGCCAACCTGCTCTGGGGTCTCGAGAAGGAGGCGAAGTTCCGGCGCCTGGGGAAGGACCGGGTGAAGGTGATCAAGCGGTTCCGCCGGATCCGTGCGGCGAACGAACGGATGTCCGCCGTGCGGGGCAAGGGGGTCGGGATGATCTTCCAGGAGCCCCAGCAGGCGATGAACCCGGTCTTCTCGATCGCCGACCAGCTCGGCGAGGCGGTGATGCTCCACCAAGGGGTGGAGGTCCTGGACGGGATGCTCCGGGCCGCCACCGGCGTGAGCGGCGGCCCGACCTCCGGCCCCGGCTCGATAATCGCCCCAGACGCGGCAGGCGCCACGACCGGCGCCACGCTGGTCGGGATGGGTCCCGAGGTGGAGATGCTGATCAAGACCGCGGCCGAGGGAACCCAGGACGAGCTCCGGGCGGCCGCGGTGAAGCTCGCGCAGACCGCCGGGCTGCGGTCGCTCGCGCCAGAGTTGTTCTACCTCCTCCGCGACGCCGGTCCACAGGCTCCGAACCGGCGCCGCAGGGTCCAGCGGGCGCTCGACCGGACCCACCTCTCCGGATTCCAAGAGCGGTACATCCGCCACCTCCGGCGGGTCGCGGTCCTCGACCGCGCGATGAAGGACGTCTACCTGAAGGAGATGCGGCTCGAGAAGACCCAGTCCGGCGCGCGTCGGAAGATCGCGCTGCGGCTCTTCGCCGAGAAGTGGAGCCACTTCTACTTCGGGATCCGGGGGATCCGCGGCCGTGCGGAGCGGCCGGTGAAGGCCGAGCTGTTCTGGCGGGTCGTCGAGCTCCTCGAGGGGGTCCGCATCGCGAACCCGGTGCAGGTCGCCCGCGGGTTCCCCCACGAGCTCTCGGGCGGGATGCTCCAGCGGGCGATGATCGCGATGGCGCTGTCGAGCGAGCCGGGGCTGCTGCTCGCGGACGAGCCGACGACGGCCCTGGACGTCACGATCCAGGCCCAGATCCTCGAGCTCATGCGCGACCTGCGGGAGCGCGTCGGTACCGCGATCGTCCTGATTACCCACGACCTCGGCGTCGTCGCGGAGGTCTGCGATGTGGTGAACGTGATGTACGCGGGCATCATCGTCGAGACCGGCCCCGTCCACGAGCTGTACCGCCGGCCGCTGCACCCGTACACCCAGGGCCTGCTCGCGTCCATCCCACGGTTCGACCAGCCCGGCAAGGAGCTGTCGTCGATCCCCGGCTCGGTCCCGAACCTGATCCATCCGCCGACGGGCTGCCGGTTCCACCCGCGCTGCCCGTACGCGATGCCGATCTGCCGCGAGGTCCGACCGGAGCCGCAGATCCAGGGGCCGGACCACATGGTCGCCTGCCACCTCTACACGGAGCCGCTCGAGCCCTCCTTGGCCGGGCCGACCCCCGTCCCCGCGCCGGCGTAACCACGACCGAGCGGCTCCGCCGGACCCCTCCCGCCTTGGGCGGCCGGAGACCTCGGGAAAAGGAGCCGCTGTCGACCCCGATCACCTTCACGACGGCCCTAGCGCCCGGTGATGCTCACGGCGGGGACCGGAGAGCGGACGGCGGCGGACCGGGCCGTTCTTCGCCGGGTGGGAGGGCGGCTCCGTCACGGTCCTATATATCCCGGTGAGTGTCTCGGTCGAGGGGGGGCCTCGGGCCAATGACCGTTCCATGAGGATGGTCACCTACGTTGCCCGGCGCCTGCTCCTGGTCGTCCCGACGATCCTCGGGGTCATCACCATCACGTTCGCGCTGTTCCAGGCGCTCCCGATCTACAACCAGCTCGCCTCCCACTACGGCAACCCGCCGAGGAACCACCCGTGCGCCTTCCAGGGCAGCTGTCAGTGCATCGACGACAACCACCTGTCCGTGCACGGCAACAGCTGCACGTGCTACGGCTCGAACGTCACCGTCACGCCCACGACGATGTGTACCGACGCGCTTTACCGCGTCTACATCCATAAGTTAGGGTTAGATCAACCGGTCTGGACCCAGTGGGCGGTCTTCACGTATCATGCGTTCACGCTCCAGTGGGGCACTATCGAGAACAACAGCAACGTCGCGATCACCTACTCCTGGCTCAAGAACGTCCCGGTCACGACGGCGATCGGCTGGATGCTCCCGTACACCCTGGAGCTCGCGGCGCTGTCGCTGTTCTTCATCCTGATCGTCGCGATCCCCGTGGGGAATCTCGCGGCGGTCAACCGTAACCGGCCGATCGACCAGATCGCCCGCGTCGTCTCGTTCTCGGGCTTCGCGGTACCGGCGTTCCTGCTCGGCTCGCTCGCGATGACCGGGCTCATCCTGCTCCTGCTCCCCTCGACCGGCTTCAACGTCCACACGCCGTGGTGCCGGATCGGCGAGCCGCTCCCGAACGAGTTCACCGGCTCCTGGCCGCTCGCTTCGAAAACGTTCGGCGAGGATTGCTACACGGGCTTATCGCCGCGGGACCTGGCCTTGAACTCCGGTTACCCGATGTGGCTCACGGGGGGCTACGCCTCCCACCCGACCGGTTTCCCGACGCTCGACGCGGTCCTGAACGGCCAGCCGTGGCTCGGCGTCGACACGCTCGTCCGCATGATGCTGCCGGCGCTCGTCATCGCCTTCGGGAGCATCGCGAGCATCCTGCGGTTCGTCCGCAACAGCATGCTCGAGGTGATGAACCTCGACTTCGTCCGGACCGCGCGTGCGAAGGGCGTCCCCGAGCGCGTGGTCACGAAGCGTCATGCGGGACGTAATTCGCTCAACGTGACGATCACCGTCCTCGGGCTCACGTTCGCGTTCTTCATCGGGGGGTTCCCCGTGATCGAGGAGGTCTTCGGGCTGTTCGGGATCGGCCGGATGCTCGCCATCGCGGTCGTCCAGCCGCTCAGCTTCGCGGTGATCTTCGGCTCGACGATCCTCTTCACCTACATCGTCATCGCCGCGAACCTCATCGTCGACGTCCTCTACGCCTATCTCGACCCCCGGGTGAGGCTGGGCTGAGCTGCCATGTCCGCACCTAAGGAGCCGGCGGCCCCCCCGACCCCGCGACGCGCCCGGCCGCACCCGCGGCTCGACCAGGCGAAGCGGAGCTGGTTCTTCTTCCGCCGGAACACCCTCGCCCTCATCGGCCTCGCCATCCTCGTGCTGCTCGCGACGTTCGCGACGTACGCCGTTAGCCAGCCGATCCCGTGGTACAAGATGCAACTGATGTGCGGCGCCGACTACGGGCCGCTCAACAACGACTCCGGCTACCCGAACAACTTCAGCAGCAAGAGCGTCTCGGCCTGCAACTACGTCTGCACCTACGAGGTCAAGAAGCCCCCGAACGCGGACCAGTTCTGCGGCGGGTTATGGTACAAGACCCCGACCGACTTATCGGAAAGTCATGCGTTCGCAGGGTTGGTACCGCCCACCGACTCGCTCAGCCCGCTGACCGCAGGGCCGCTCCCGCTCGGCGCCCTCGGGGGCGTGGGGGCGACCAGCATCGATTCGGCGTCCTTCTACAACCTCTATTCCGGGCTGCTGCGCGGCTCCGACTGGTCGCTGATGTTCTCCGTCGGCATCGTCGGGCTCGGCGCGCTCCTCGGGCTGGTCGTCGGGGCGGTCGCGGGGTTCTACGGGGGCGTCGTGGACGACGCGCTCATGCGTCTGGTCGATATCTTCCTCTCGATCCCGGTCATCCTCTTCGTCGTCGTCGTGATTGCCGTGACGAGCCTCGCGGTGCCGAACCTCGGCGGCCTCGGGACCGCGAACACGAAGCTGTTGATGCTCGTCATCGGCTTCGCCGCGGTCTGGTGGCCGTTCTACGCGAGGCTCGTCCGCGGCCAGGTCCTGGTCGTCCGCGAGCAGAAGTACGTCGAGGCCGCCCGGGCCAGCGGCGCCTCGAAGGCGCGGATCCTCGGGCGGCACATCATCCCGAACAGCGTCTACCCGATCTTCATCCAGTTCTCCCTCGACGTCGGGACGATCCCGCTTCTGATCGGCTCGCTCGCCTACCTCGGTTTCGGGAACCAGATCTTCCCGAACCAGGGCTACTTCCCGGAGTGGGGGAACCTGGCCCAGCTCGGGATCAACCCGATCCTCGCGGTGGTCGGGACGTGCACGGACCCGAGCGGTTGCGTCATTCCGTGGTGGCAGCTGTTCTTCCCGGGGCTGTTCCTGTTCCTGTTCGCGATCAGCGTGAACCTGCTCTCCGACGGCCTTCGGGACGCGTTCGACCCGCGGCTTCGGCGCTAGGCGTCCGCCCGCCCCGGCCCTGACGGGAGACCGAACGGCTCGGGCGTTTCGCTGCCTGCCTCAGGCCGGATAGCTCACGGGGCGGGTCCGGTCCCGGCGGGGGCGGCGTCCCCAACTCGCCGCCCTACCAGAGCGCTGTTAAGGGAACACGACGCGCGTGCCCACGGCCGTCGGCGCGCCCGGAGAACCTAGGGACCCGGACGTCCCTCGACGTACAGAGGCTGTCCGCTCGCGGAGCGTCCCCGCCTCCGGCCCACGGGGGGTGGGGCTGGTCCGATTCGAAAGCCGGCAAGGGATCTCGGCCGGGAGCCATGGGTTCGCGACCGCGCGGGAGGGACCACGAGACCGCCGCATGGGCCGGCTACTCCGGTCGGGAGTTGCCCGGCTCCCGAAGTCGAGCGCAGCCTCGAGGCGGGGCATCGTGGGGCGGACGGCCGGGCCGGCAGTGATGCGCCGGCGAGCGGCGAGGAAGCCCGGGCACCTCGTGCCGCCCCCATTGTCGGGCGTCCTCCGCCCGCTTCGTCTTCGGCTGCGGCGTCTATCCGCTGGGGGGGCTCGACTCGCGGGACCGCAGCGGACGACCGCCCCACACCCCGCAACCACCCCGGCATTGATGTCGACCCTCGCGAGCCCCCCGTCCCTGGGCCCCCGGCGTGCCCAGTGGTCGGGGGTGCCCTCTCGCTTGGGCCCTCGGACAGTGCGGGTCGAAACCGCGGGGCGCTGCGGCTCCAGCACGGGGGTCGGACCCCCAATCTCGAGCTGGGCCCGGGCAGGCGGGCCACCCTCCAGGGCGACGGTGGGGACACCCCCGCCCGTCCAGCAGACCTACACGACGACGCGCGCCCGGGGCGATGACCCCGCGGAGCAGACTGTACCGCCCGGCAGTCTAGGGCGGCTGCCTACCCGGACGGGTTCCCGTCGTCGGCGACAGCACCCCCCGCGTAGGCGGCCTGCCCATACCGAGCAGGTCCGGCTGCCGAGCAGCGCGAGGGCCCGGGAGCCGGCTCACGCG